>CATJZR010000001.1 GCA_949745625.1 uncultured Eubacteriales bacterium
AAAACGTGTTAAAATCTGCAAGATTTTTGCACCCTTAGGCATTAAAATGGGCAAGCCTTGTCCCACAACATCGGAAGTCATAAATATTCCGAGGTCGCGTCCGAGCTTGTTATGGTCGCGCTTTTTAGCCTCCTCCGCCGCAACAAGATATTCTTCGAGCTGGCTCTTCTTTTCGAACGCGGTACCGTAAATTCTTGTAAGCATCTTATTCTTTTCGTTTCCGCGCCAGTATGCGCCAGTAAGCGACGTAAGCTTAAACGCCTTTATTTTACCCGTCGTAGGCAAATGCGGTCCGCGGCAGAGGTCTGTAAAAGTGCCCTGCTTATAGAAGGAAATGACCGAATCTTCGGGCAAATCGTTTATAAGCTCCGCTTTGTACTTTTCTTTATATTTCTTCATAAGTTTCAAAGCTTCCGCGCGGGGAAGCTCGTAACGCTCAATCGGAGTATTTGCCGCTATTATTTTTTGCATTTCGCCCTCGATTTTGGCAAAATCGTCCTGAGTTATAGGCGTTTTGAAATCTATATCGTAATAAAATCCGTTATCGATAACGGGACCTATTGCAAGGTTGCAGGTAGGATAAATATTTTTTATCGCCTGAGCAAGCACGTGTGCGCAGGTATGACGATAAACCTCGAGCCCCTCTTTATCCTTTAAGGTTACTATTTCAAGCGAGTCGCCCTCTGAAAGCTTTGCGCTGAGGTCGCAAAGCTTTCCGTTGACCTTTGCCGCCACGGCAGACCTAACAAGCCCTTCGCTTATTGCGTGCGCCGCATCGTAACACGAAGCCCCCTCATCAACCGTAACCACATTTCCGTTCTTTAATTTAATTTCCATAATATTCTCCTAAATTATCACTCTTTGATTTTATGTGCGGTTATTATAGTATAACTATGCGCGTTTACCGTTACCATGTAATTTGCAACAACTGCGTACCAGTTTTTACCCATTCTTTCGATTTGCGTATTTTTGTTCAGAATGAGCGCTTTACACCATTGAACAACATCTACCGACGCAAGCCCCAA
>CATJZR010000002.1 GCA_949745625.1 uncultured Eubacteriales bacterium
CAGCCCTTCCGAAGCAAAGCCGCTTGAGTTCGGGTTCGATTTGGGCAGCGTAAAGGCGGTAAACCGCGTGATACTTTACAGCCAGGCCGGCCGCCCCGACCCTTGCTTTGCGAAAAACTTAGATTTATACGGCAGCCAGGACGGAACGAATTTCGAGCTAATCAAATCTTATTCCGCACCCGCATACAATAACGGCGCAGGCACACAGATATTCGACTTTGACACAACCGAGCTCAGATATTACAAAATATCAATCAACGCTTCAACAGGCGGTCAGCTGATTCTGCGTGAAGTAGAGATTTGGAACATATTTGAAGTAAACGGCGGCACAAAGTTCTCGCCCGACGACAAGGCTTTTACCTACGGCGGCAAATGGCGTACCGAATCCACACTATCCTCCTTCGGTCACTTATTCATAGGTGAGAAAAATGCGCAAATGGCATTTATCTTCAACGGAACGCGACTTGCAATTTTATCTTCCGAGTCCTTCGGAAAGAAATTCTCGGTAGAGATTGACGGAGTTGAAATCGATTCGATAGCGCTTAAAGCCATAAGCGGCGGATACGGTGCGACGTTTATTTCACCCGAGTTGGAAGATAAAAAACACACCGTGCTAATTAAATGCAAAGGTCAGGCAAATATAGACTCGATTGTCGTATTCTGATGAAAAAACGCAACCGCAAGGTTGCGTTTTTTTTGCGCATAATAAAGCTAATCCCTTCACTGCAAAATTTTTTTTTAATTCTACCAACAAAAAGGCGTTTTCGTTTGTTATATATCGTGAAAGGAAATTTAACACCTCAGGAGGTAAAAAAGGTGAAAAAGAAATTATTAATCGGAACGGTATGCGCAACGGTTGCGCTTTCTTCTGCAATGGCGTTCACCGCCTGCGGGAAACCCGACGCCGCGCTTTCTTCTGCAAACGACATATACGGACTGGGCGCTGTCTCGACGGTACGGCTGCTGGGAAACGCCATGCCCGCGAAAGCGCTCGCTTCGTTTACCGCTCTTTCCGCCGAGGACGAGGTCAAGTCGCAGGCGGAAAAGTTCAACGAG
>CATJZR010000003.1 GCA_949745625.1 uncultured Eubacteriales bacterium
AACGTCCTGTGCGACGTCAACGAGCCTTCTCGTAAGATAACCGGAGTCAGCCGTTTTAAGCGCCGTATCGGCAAGACCTTTACGTCCGCCGTGCGATGAAATGAAGTATTCGAGAACGGGGAGTCCCTGTCTGAAGCACGACTTAACGGGTACCTCAATCTTTTTACCCTGAGGGTTAACCATAAGTCCGCGCATGCCCGAAAGCTGCTTCATCTGGTCGATTGAACCGCGCGCACCCGAGTCAGCCATCATCCATATAGGGTTGAACTTGTCGAGCGTCTTTTTAAGCGCTTCGGTAACCGAATCGGTAGCCGCGTCCCACGCCTCGATAACGGCGTTGTAACGCTCTTCCTCGCGCAGAAGTCCGCGCTGGTACTTCTTTTCGATTTTGATTACCTTGTCCTCGGTTTCCTTTACTATTTCCTGCTTAGCTTCGGGAATATGCATATCGAATACGGACGTGGTGACCGCGCCGATAGTCGAATACTTGTAGCCGAGCGTCTTAATCTTATCGAGAATGTCCGCCGCTCTGGGCGCGCCGCCCGTCTTAAAGCAACGCTCTACTATTCTGCCGAGCTGCTTTTTGCCGACTGCAACTGCGTTTCCGAGGAATTCGTAAGAAATTTCGTATTTTAAATAGTCCTTCTTTTCCTTGCGGTTTACAAAGCCCAAATCCTGAGGCATATTCGAGTTGAATATAATTCTGCCGACGGTGGTCTTGACGATGCCGGTCACGGGCTCGCCGTCCACCTCGACGGTGCGGCGGACGAATATTTCGTCCTGCATGTGAACGAGCTTGCACTGATAAGCCATCATTGCCTCGTCCTCGGAAATATAGGCGTTGGGGATATACTTTTCGGCTCCCTCTTCGCCCTCCGCGCACTCGTAATATCTGTCGCCGCTCCAACGGTAGAACTTGCCCTCTTCGCGTCTTATTATCGTAAGATAGTATGCGCCGAGAACCATATCCTGCGCAGGCTGCATAACGGGTTTACCGTCTGAAAGCTTAAGAATGTTGTTTGAAGAAAGCATTAAAAATCTTGCTTCCGCCTGAGCCTCTACCGAAAGAGGAACGTGAACAGCCATCTGGTCGCCGTCGAAGTC
>CATJZR010000004.1 GCA_949745625.1 uncultured Eubacteriales bacterium
CAAGCGCGACAATCTGGGCGAGAAAAAATATCAGCCCGCCAAACAGAAATAACTTTTTCATCTTCCGCCTTCCCTGAATTTATAGCCGTCGCCCCAGACGGTAATAATGTACTCGGGCGCGTTGGCGTTTCTTTCAACCGCCTCGCGCAGCTTTCTGATATGCACGTTCAGCGTGCCGTCACCCGTAAACTTATCCTCCCACACCTTGTCAAAAAGCTCCTTCTTCGGCACTACTCTGCCTGCGTTTTTGATTAAATACGCCAGCAGTCTGAACTCGAGCGCGGTCAGCTTTATCGGCTTGCCTCCTACGCTTACCTCACGCGTGGAAAAGTTTACGCAAAGGTTGCCGTCGGAATATTCTTCCCGACCGTCGCCGCAGCGTTTGAGCACAGCCCTTACCTTCGCCAGCAGCACGCCAAGCGAATAGGGCTTTTGCACGTAGTCGTCCCCGCCGATATTCAGCGCAACGATTTTGTCGTCGTCGCTCGTCCGCGCAGAAATGAAAAGTATGGGCACCGCAATGCTTTCGCGCAGTTGCTTACAAAGCTCGAACCCGCTTCCGTCGCCGAGGTTGATGTCAAGCAAAATAAGCTCGGCGCTGTTTGTGTCGAAAAACCTGCGGCACTCCTCCGCGCCGTAGACCGCGGCGGTCTTTACACCAAACAGATTGAAGTATTCAGCCGTGCTGTCGGCAAGTACTTTCTCGTCGTCTATAATAAGGCAATTATATTTCATAGTTAAAGTATACCATATCCTATCCGTTAAATCTTTAATATTTTCTTAAATATTTAAGCGCGGCGTATAAGCCGCGCTTTTAATTTCAGTTTTCGAGATAGACGGTTATTTCAAGAATAAATACCCGCTTGTTAGTGACGATTTCAACCGCGTCGGCAGCATGCGAAAAGTTAAAAGTAAGTATGCCCCAGTCGTTTTTTGCGGCGTTCTGCTCGGCGGAGCCGTTTACACTCACCTTGTCGCCGCCGTCCTTATTCCAGGTGCGGCACTTTATTTTTACGCCGTTTACCCTGCTTGAAAAGGTAAGCTTTACCGTGCCGTTTTGTCCCGCCGTGCCAAGCCTTATAAATCCGTCGCCGAACAGCGCGGCAGTATTTACGGTGCAGCCGAGATACATATTGGAAG
>CATJZR010000005.1 GCA_949745625.1 uncultured Eubacteriales bacterium
CGGTTCCCGGAGCGAACGGAAGCGTCGTTACCATTAACGACACCGTTAAATAAGGAGAAGTAAGATGCCTACAATTAAAGTATATAAAATGGACGGCAAGGAAGCCGGCACGATAGATTTAAGCGAAAAGGTATTCGGCGCAGAGTATAACGAGCCGCTCATTCATCAGGCGGTTGTGACGAGACTTGCGAACGAGAGACAGGGCACTAAATCGACGCTTACCCGCACCGAGGTCAGGGGCGGCGGCAAGAAGCCCTGGAGACAGAAAGGCACGGGTAACGCCCGTCAGGGTTCGATAAGGGCTCCGCAGTGGATAAAGGGCGGCGTTGTATTCGCTCCCAAGAGCCGTGACTTTTCAAAGGATATGAACAAGAAGGCGAAGATTGCCGCGCTTGTTTCGGCACTGTCGAAGAAGGTTGCCGACGGCGAACTGCTTGTTGTGGATAAGCTCGAGGTCAAGGAAGGCAAGACCAAGGAAATGGCTGCTTTCAAGAAGGCTTTGAAGCTGGACAAGTCCGCGCTCGTAGTAATGGACAACGACGACGTAAAGGTTATCCGCGCCGCGGCTAACCTCGAAAAGTTCTCGACCCTTCCCGTACAGCAGATTTCGACGTACGAGGTAGTCGCTAACTCGAAGGTCGTTCTTACCAAGGCGGCTGTTGCAAAAATAGAGGAGGTCTACGGAGAATAATGTTTGCTGAAGATATTATATTGAAACCTCTCCTCACGGAAAAGGGTTACGACGGAATCGCCGACAAGAAATATATGTTTATCGTTAAGAAGTCGGCCAACAAAACTCAGATAAAGGCAGCCGTTGAAAAGCTTTTCGGCGTCGACGTAAAGAGCGTCAACACCGTGAACTGCAAGGGCAAGCTTAAAAGAATGGGCAGAAACGAAGGATATACGCCCGACTACAAGAAGGCAATCGTTCAGCTTGAGGCTGATTCCAAGACGATTGAGTTCTTCGACTCGTTATCGTAAGGAGGGGCAGACAAATGGCAGTTAAAAGATATAAACCCACCTCCCCCGCACGCCGTTTTATGACGGTAAGCGCTTATACAGAGCTGACGGGTGACAAGCCCGAAAGAAGCTTGCTTACGGATAAGCGCAAAACGGGCGGCAGAAACAATCAGGGTAAAATA
>CATJZR010000006.1 GCA_949745625.1 uncultured Eubacteriales bacterium
CAGTTCAAAAAAATGATAAAGGACTGCGAGGACGGCAAAATAGACATGGTGATCACAAAGTCCATTTCCCGTTTCGCGCGGAACACGCAGGACTGGAAATAAGAAAATTTATAAAGTCAATCGCTTCCTTGCTCTGCCTGCGGTCAAGCGAGGAATACAGCCCAAGCAAAAGCTTTTCCTCATCGGTCAGCTCGCGCATGACATTTACGTTGCCAAAATCGTCCGAACGGCCCAGCAGGTAATCGCAGGTACACTCGAATACGTCCGCAAGGGCGCATATAAATTTAGCGGAGGGCTCTACTTTTTCGTTCTCCCAAAAGTTGACCGCCTTAAAGCTTGCCCCTATTTTTTTAGCCAAAGCGCGCTGGCTTAAACCCTTTTCTTCTCGCAGCTGTTTTATTCTGTACATATTTTTCCTCTTTTAGTATTAATATAATGGAAAAATATTACACATATTTGCTTGACAATTTACCCTAATTACCTGTATAATCTGTTTATAAGTGTAATATATTACACAAAAGTAAAGGAGAATGGTATGAAAAAAGTAATTGCAGGCATTTTAACTTGTTCGCTTACCGTCGCGCTGTGTATTTTTATGGCGGCGTGTTCGGCTTCGTTCAACGGAACCTATAAGTTCTATTCGATGAGCATGAACACTGGCGGAGTAAGCATAAACTACGAGGTAGGTAAAGAGTATATGGGCGTTACCATAAACGAGGACGCGTTCACTCTTACCGCAAACAACGACAATACCTGGTCGATGTCGATGAAAATGATGGGAGCAAACGAAAGCGCAAAGGGTACCTGGGAAGAAAAGGACGGAAAATACTATCTTACCGCCGAGGGCGAAACTCAGGCAATGGAGGTGACCGTTGACGGCAACAAAATCACGTTCGAGCAGGACGGAGCAAAAATAGTTCTTAAAAAATAAACGTAAAAAATACGCGTATATACTTGACACCGCACGGCGGTGGCACTATAATGAAACTACAATTTAAAGTTATTCTTTGGGGCGGGGTGCAATTCCCCACCGGCAGTAAAGTCTGCGAAGGTCGCTTGCGACCCCGAACGGGTGAAATTCCCGTACCGACGGTATAGTCCGGATGTTAAAAGAATAGCGCGATTTATTTCGCCGCAAACCGTCCCG
>CATJZR010000007.1 GCA_949745625.1 uncultured Eubacteriales bacterium
ATTCGTTGTAGGCATCCGCATTGACCGCGTCCGTAAGGTCGGCAAGCGAGTCTTGCATCGTAAGCAGTCTGTCGCGGTCGGTCATAAACACGTCGTCAAGATTGCCCGTTTTATAGCGCGTGTCAAGCGCGTTCCAGTAATTCGCGTCGGTAGCGCCTTCGTAGGAAACGTCTGCAGTATACGCCGACATATAGCCCTGCAATGCGTTTTCTATAACGGAAAGACTGTAACGGTCGGTTCTGTGTCCGTATACAGTAAGCGCGGTTTTTTTCGTTTGCTCGTTTTTGCCGTCGAGTATTATTATCGACCCGCTTTCCCCGCTGCCGCAGCCGCCCATAAGGCAGGCTGCCGCAAAAGCGGCGAGAAGCAGGGGTATGGCTCTCTTCTTCATAATGAACCCCGAAATATAATATAAAGTAATTTTATCATATCCGCTGACAAATTTCAATAAATTTTTTAAGGTTAATTGCGGGTACGGGCGGCTTTTCACGTATAATCCGTTGACCTTTTTGCCAAAGCGGGATATAATACCATTATGAACTTTAAAAAATTTCTCGGTGACTTCTCGGACTGGTTAAAGTATATCTGCTTTAACTTTTTCCATAACGGGTACGCGCGCAGCGGTGCAAAGCGCAGCTCGCTCAACGTGCTTTTCGGCGTGGCGGTCGGCGTAGTGCTTATTTGCGGCGGTCTGACGGTAGGCTATAACGCCTCGTTCGGCACGCATTACGAAAACGCGGACAAGTTCAGGCAGTTTGTCTATTCCGCGCTCGGCGGTGAGCAGCTTTCGTTCGAGGACGGCAAGCTTTGCTACGGCGGCGACAGGATAGAGACGCTATCCGACAAGGACAGCCCCTACCGTATAAACGGGTACGAGCTGGTAGTAGATACCCGCCCCGCAGCTGAAACCTTCGACGACTTTACCATAATTTGCACCGACGGCGACGGCAAGGAAATTACGTACGATGAGTACGCGGCGCTTCCCGCAAAGGACAGGGCGGGCTATAAGCTCAACCTGAGGTACAGCGGAGTTACTCTCGATACCGAGGCAAGGCAGGACGTTTACCGCGCTCATCTGGACAAAGTTTCCGACAGGGACGGCGGAGAGTATAAGAGCGGCATTGCCGAGGAATATAATTTTTTAAAAGAAAAAGAGGCAAGC
>CATJZR010000008.1 GCA_949745625.1 uncultured Eubacteriales bacterium
GCAGGCTTCGGTTGAAATAGTGAAGCCCTGAGGTACGGGAAGACCGATTTTTGTCATTTCAGCGAGGTTGGCGCCTTTACCGCCCAAAAGCTCGCGCATGCTTGCGTTGCCTTCTGAAAAGAGGTAGCAATACTTCTTTGCCATTAGAAAAATTCCTCCAAGAATTAAATATTTATTAACTATAATATTTTAATATAAATACAGGATTAAAGCAAGTGTTTAAGCTGCATTTGATAAATATTTTTAGATAATATAAAAACCGACGGAATTTCCGTCGGTTTTCAATACTCGTCTTTTATGCCTAAAAAATAGTCTGCCGTAATATTAAAAGCAATAGACATTGCCCTTAGCGAGTCATATCCAGGTTTTGCTTTTCCGTAAAGCCATTCACTAACTTGACAAGGACGGACACCTATTGCCCTTGCAAAGTCTGAACGAGATAAATTATTTTCTTTTAAAAAATCCTCTAAAATTTTCTTAAAATCTGCATTCATAACACTGCAACAATTTTATAGAATTTTCTACTAAAATACTTGACTTGTAGAATTTTCGTTAATATAATGTGTTGTAGAATATTCTATGTTTTGGGCAGTGGGAAAATGAACGACAAAAGAGAAATAATTAAAGCAGAGATTGACAAATATATAAAGGACGATAAGCTTGACTTTTTATATTGCTATAATCCGTATTTGTACGACCAAATTCGCAAGCTTAGCATAGACAATATTTTTGTAAGCGAAGACGCGTTAAAATGGGAAAATAAATATTGCTTTAAACATAACGAAACATGTCACGAGCATGATTATTTATACGACATAAACGACAACCGTTACAGCACGCCTACCTATCCGATTTATTCCGTATTTATAGACAAGAAGGGAACTCCGTATAAAACGCTTGTGGGCTGGTATAGGGAAAACGGCGAAGTAAAATTGAATTTAGACAATATTTATTATGAACCCGTTTACGAAAAAACGCATTTATTCCCGAAGGATTCAAAACGCGAAAAAATTATACACTTCCTCAGTGTTGTATTGCTGCCTATACCCTTTATTATCACCGTTTTAGCTTCTCTTGCTTATCACACCTAAATAACAAAAACGCCGTGCGGTTTTCCGCACGGCGTTTAAATTAATCTTATGTATTCAGACAGGCTTTTGAAAGCCGTATTCAGTTTAAAGGAAACGTATTCGCGTATTAAGCGCAGGGCGCGCTTTTCCCCGTCGGGGGTAATAAACGCCGCGTCAAAGCTTTTCCCCTCCGCCTTTCTTATTACGTTATAAGTAACCCTGCTTGCCCCTGCTCCGTCGCCGCACTCCGCGCAGGTGAACGAGCCTGCGTTTAAATCGAAGCGCAGCCTGTCCGCGCCGTCAAGCGGCGCGCCGCAATGCGCGCAGCTTTCGGCGTTTATAGCGTAGCCCGACTGCCTTAACGCGTTCAGCAAAAAGCTTATAAGCTGCGCACGCTCGTCACCGACGCTGATTTTAGAAAGCGTTTCCACAAGCCGATAGAAAATTTCGCGGAACTCGTCGCCCTCGTAGGTGAGCGCGTCCGTCGCCTCTACCGCCGCGCTTGCGGCGTAGAATTTTTCTATATCGGTGCGCAAATCGTAAAAGCTTTCGCACTCGGTCGCGTTAATTACAGTGTATTTGTCGCCGCGCTTAGTCAAAACGTACTCGGCAAAGCAAAAAGGCTGGGCAGCAAATTTAAGCTTTGCCGCAGCCTTTTTCACGCCCTTTATTCCCGCCGTAAGTTTTCCGTTTTCGGCGGTTAGCAGGGTGAGTATTTTATCGTTTTCGTTGTAGTCTACCGCACGCAGCATTACTGCGTTAACAATAAGTTCCATATTCTTTAAAAAACGCAAATTCAGCAAACCAAAAACGCAGAGATACAAGCAAGACAAGGAAAGCGCGGATTTGTCGCAGGAAGTGTACACCGAAGTACACGACCAAAACAAAATGCAAGCTTGACGCCGTATTGCGAAGTATATATGCGTTTTCATTTTTTTTCGTCTAAGTGTTTATACAGCATATAATAGCTTACGTTGCCGGTTTTCTCGAACATCTTCCAGGCAAGCTCGGCAGCGTCTTTATCTCTCTGTTTCATAAACCACCTCTTACTAAAATAGTGTGCAGTTTACAAAAAATTATGTCAGTCGTTATAACCGAAATCCTTTAAAAGGTTGGGGCGGTTGCGCCAGTCCTCCTTTACCTTTACGTAAGTGGTAAGAAAGACCTTGCTGCCCAAAAGCTTTTCCATATCCCGACGGGCGAACGAGGCGACCTCTTTAAGCGCCTTGCCCTGCTTGCCTATTATTATAGCCTTATGGTTGGGCTTTTCGCAGATTATATCAAGGTTGACGTCGTAAACGCCGTTGTCCTTTTTCTCGAATACGTTTATAGAAATTGCTACACCGTGCGGAATTTCCTGCCCGAATTTAAGCAGTATTTTTTCGCGCATTAATTCTGAAACCATAAACTTTTCAGATTTGTCGGAAACGATGTCCTCGGTTATCACTCTGTCGCCCTCGGGCATACGCTCGGCGAGGAATGCTTCAAGCTTTGCGATATTTTTGTACTTGCGCGCGGATACGGGAAACACGTCGCACAATATGCCGTTATCGTACAGCAGCTTTATATCGCTTAAAATATTTTCCTTGGGCATTATATCTATTTTGGTGTACGCCACCGCCATAGGAATTTTTCCGTCCGCATACCGCTTTATCAGCGCTATATCGTCTTCGGAAAGTCCTGCGTGTCCGTCGTGGACGAACAACACGAAATCGACGTCCTTTGCCGCCGTTTCGGTCGTCTTCATCATCATATCGGAAAGGCGGTTCTTCGCCCTGTATATGCCCGGTGTGTCCACGAAAACAAGCTGGTAATCCTCTTTGGTCAGAACGCCCAAAATCGCTTCGCGCGTGGTCTGGGGCTTGGGAGAAACTATTGCCACCTTTTGGCCCACAAGCACGTTTATAAGCGTGCTTTTGCCCGCGTTGGCTTTGCCTATAACGCCTATAAATCCGCTTCTCATTGCCTTACCGCGCCTATCTTTGCAAGGACGCGCTCCTCCTTTGCCCGCATTACCGCCCTGTCGCCGCCGTCGATATGGTCGTACCCCAAAAGATGACAGACGCCGTGCGCGGCAAGATAGTTCATTTCGCGGCTATTTCCGTGACCGTACTCCGCCGCCTGCTCCTCCGCGCGCTTTCTGCAAATGGCAATACTGCCGATAAACAGCCGTCCGTCGTCGTCAACCTCCAACGGAAAGCTTTTCTTTTGTATTTTAACGCCGAAAATTCCGTCAAGCGACGGATAGCTTAGTACGTCCGTCACCGAATCCACGCCGCGCGTCTGAACATTCAGCCGACGGATTTCCGTCTCGTCTACGATTGCTATTTCCGCAGAAAGGTCGGTATCGCTTTCAAACTCGTTTTCAAATGCCGACGCAAGCGCGGAAAAATTTTCCTCTTCACAATATATATATAGCTTCATTATTTCTTTTTCGAAATCGTAATTTTGGGATACGCAACCCTTGAATGGTAAACGCCCGAAAGCTGGCTTACGATAGTGCTTTTAATTACTGTCAGCTCGCGCATGGTTATGTTGCAGTTATCGAATTGACCCAAATCGAGCCTCTCCTCGATAATGCCCCTGACAAACGCCTCTATCTTTTCGGGCGAGCGGTCGGGCAAGGTTCTTACCGCCGCTTCCGAAGCGTCGGCAATCATAATCAGCGCGGCAATCTTCGACTCGGGTATGGGACCTGCGTACGAATAATTTTCTATATTAAGCTCGCCGTCGCTCATTTTCAAAGCTTTGTAATAGAAATATTTTATAGGCAGAGTGCCGTGGTGCTGCACGGCTACATCCGCAAAAAACTCCGGCAGGCGGCTCTTTTTAATAAGCTGCGCACCGTTGCGCGTATGAGAACGGATAATATCGACGGAAAGCTCGGGGGTGATGTCGTCATGAAAGTTGTATTCGGTCTGGTTTTCGGCGAACATTTCGGGGCCCTTCAATTTACCAACGTCGTGATAAAACGCGGCCGCTCTTGCAAGCTCGGCATCCTCGTCTATCGCCTTTGCGCACGCTTCTACAAGCTGGGATACGACTACCGAATGGCTGTAAGTGCCCGGGGCGTTCTCTTTAAGCCTTCTTATAAGCTTTACGCCGTCTGTTGTGATTTCGCGAAGGCGGAAAACCGTCATTTCCGCAAACACCTTTTCGAATATCGGAAGTATGAACATATACAGCATTACCGACGTAAGACAACCGACCGCGCCGAAGATAAGCAGGTCTATAATCTGCGTTGCGTTGAACCTGCTGACGGGAAGCACAATTACGCTGTTAATCGCCTCGACGGGCAAAAACAGTATAAACGCAAAAACGATGCTCTGAAAGCGACTTTTTACCGTAGTGAACACGAACGCCGAAATTATACCGGTACAGAAC
>CATJZR010000009.1 GCA_949745625.1 uncultured Eubacteriales bacterium
CCTTGCTAAATTATACGGAACGTCCGTATGCACTAAGGTTGCCAAGGATACTAAGGTCGCGGCGGAAAAAAGGCTTATAGAAGCTATTCGCGCTAATCTTGACCGTTACGGCGGTTAGCTTTACCGACAAAGTAATAATAACAAAAAGAGTTTTTGTAGAAATACAAAAACTCTTTTTGTTCAGTACGCTACGCTCGATTTTAAGCTTAATCATTAGGCAAAAATCGGTACCGAGGCGGATAATATCATTGACCCGAACAGCCAAAATAATTGTCTGACAAAAGACGTCGAAAAGAATTACAAGGACGTACATTTAAACGAAGTGTCGCGGTTTGCCTTTGGTTTGGCGGGGTTAACTGCAACCGTGATGTTTTTTATATTGTTCGTGATACTGCTTAATAAAATTAAGAGTAGTCGTGTATAAAAGTAAAAGAGCTTTCGCTTTAAAAGCGAAAGCTCTTTATATTTGCTTTTTACTTCGTCATAGCTTCCTGAACGGCAACCGCGACTGCGACCGTTGCACCGACCATGGGGTTGTTACCCATTCCGATAAGTCCCATCATTTCAACGTGTGCGGGAACGGAGGAAGAGCCTGCGAACTGCGCGTCTGAGTGCATACGCCCCATCGTGTCGGTCAAGCCGTAAGAAGAGGGGCCTGCCGCCATATTGTCGGGGTGAAGCGTTCTGCCTGTGCCGCCGCCCGAAGCAACCGAGAAATACTTAACGCCGTTTTCTACGCACCACTTTTTGTAGGTTCCTGCAACGGGATGCTGGAAGCGGGTGGGGTTGGTAGAGTTGCCGGTTATGGAAACCGAAACGTGTTCCATCTTCATTATTGCAACGCCTTCGGGCACGTTGTCTGCGCCGTAGCATTTAACCTTTGCTCTGGGACCGTCTGAGAACGCTACGCTGTCCGTGACCTTGACGGTTTCGGTGTAGGGGTCGAACTCGGTTTTGCAATAAGTGAAACCGTTAATTCTCGAAATAATATAGGCGGCATCCTTGCCGAGTCCGTTTAAGATAACTCTTAAAGGTTTAACTCTTACCTTGTTTGCGTTTTCCGCGATTTTGATTGCACCTTCGGCAGCCGCAAACGATTCGTGACCCGCAAGGAAGCAGAAGCAGTCAGTTTCTTCCGAAAGCAGCATCGAGCCTAAATTACCGTGTCCGAGACCGACCTGCCTGTTTTCGGCAACCGAGCCGGGGATACAGAAACTTTGAAGTCCTACGCCGATAAGCGTTGCGGCGTCCGCAGCCTTTTTGCAGCCCTTTTTAATAGCGATAGCCGCGCCTACGGTATAAGCCCAGACTGCGTTTTCAAAGCAGATAGGCTGGGTACCGCGCACTATTTTGTCTACGTCGATGCCTTTTGCCAGGGTAATATCGCGACATTCCTCGATACTTTTAATTCCGTATTCCTTTAAAACGGAAAGTATTTTCTTTTCTCTTCTTTCATAACTTTCAAAAAGTGCCATCTTATTCAACCTCCTTATCGGTTCTGGGGTCAATGTGCTTTACGGCGCCCTGTTCCTTGGTGTATCTGCCGTATACGCCGATTGCCTTTTCGTAAGCTTCGTTGGGGGAAAGACCTTTCTTTATAAAGTCTGTCATTTTGCCGAGCGAAACGAATTTATATCCGCAAATTTCGTTGTTTTTATCAAGTGCAAGGGCAATGACGTATCCCTCTGCCATTTCAAGATACCTTGCGCCCTTCAAAGCAGTGCCGTACATAGTTCCGACCTGCGAGCGAAGTCCCTTGCCCAAATCCTCGAGCCCTGCGCCGATGGGAAGTCCGTCCTCAGAGAACGCGGACTGCGTTCTGCCGTAGACTATCTGTAAAAACAGCTCGCGCATAGCAGTATTTATTGCGTCGCAGACGAGGTCTGTATTCAACGCCTCTAAAATCGTTTTATGGGGCAGAATTTCCGCTGCCATAGCGGCGGAGTGGGTCATGCCCGAGCAACCTATGGTTTCCACGAGGCACTCCTGAATGATGCCGTCCTTTACGTTTAAAGTAAGCTTGCAGGCGCCCTGCTGGGGTGCGCACCAGCCGATACCGTGAGTGAGACCCTTGATATCCTTGATTTCTTTTGCCTTTATCCACTGACCTTCTTCGGGAATGGGAGCGGGGCCGTGTTCGAATTTACCGGACACGCCTTTGGCAACGCAAATCATATTTTCAATGTCTTCAGAATAATGCATTACGTTTTCCTCCGAAATTAATTTTCTTTAACAAGTATATCATAGTATAAAAATTAATACAACTTATGTCGCAAAAAAAATTAAAAAAAAATTGCCGTGTGCGCCTTAAAAATGTTTACTCGTCCGAAAATAGTATTATAATAATAGTATAAGAAAACAAAAAGCCGTTTAAGGAATGAATATGCTCTGCCAGCACTGTAAAAAAAATCCCGCAGCCGTCAACTATGTCGAGAAAGTAAACGGCAACAAATTCGAATATCATCTCTGTGCGTTTTGCTACGCCGATTTGTACGGTGAGCTTAACAGCAAAGTAAACAACAACGTGTGGGCGGGGCTGTTTTCGCCGTCTTCGCCGCGTAAAAAGGTGTGCCCCGTATGTCGAACTACCTTTGCCGATTTCGAAAGAAGCGGGCTTTTGGGTTGTACCAGCTGCTATGATGTGTTTAAAGAAGAGCTTATCCCGTCCGTCCTGCGCATACACGGCAAGGTTGAGCATATAGGCAAGGTCGGAAAAAATATGGACGAACATGGCTTACATAGGCGCTTGAAAAGCTTGCAGGAGCAGCTTGAAAACGCCTTGCGTGTCAAGGACTTTAAGGAGGCGGACCGCCTTAACAGACAGATTAACGCAATAAAGAAAACACTTCACGGAGGAGGAAATGGATAGAATATCCGACGGCACGGTCGTTTCCACGCGGATAAGGCTTGCACGTAATCTCGAAGGTTATCCGTTTCCTTCGCATCTTAAAAGCGAGAAACAGGCAAAAGAGATTATTAGGTTGGTTTCGTCGGGGCTTTCGCGCCTTGACGAGTTCAAGCTTTACTATATGGACTCGATTTCTGGCGAGCAGGCGGTAAGCCTTATGGAAAACCACCTGATAAGGCCCAAGCTTATAAAAAACAAGTTTCTTTCGGCTGCTCTTATCAACAGGGAAGAGAACGTGTCGATAATGATTAACGAGGAGGACCACCTCCGTGAGCAGTGTATTGTCAAGGGGCTGGATTTGCGGCTCGCCTACGACACTATGTCGGAAATAGACAACCGCATTGCGGGCTCGATGAAGTTTGCCTACGACGAGCAGTTCGGGTTTTTGACCGCATGTCCGACCAATCTCGGCACCGGGCTGAGGGCGTCGGTAATGCAGTTTTTGCCCGCGCTCACCGTAAACGGGGTAATGCCTAAGATTATAAGAAGCATATCCCGTTTGGGACTGACCGTGCGCGGCGTGTACGGCGAGGGTAGCGATGCGGAGGGCTATAAATATCAGATAAGTAACGAGGTGACGCTGGGTGTTACCGAGGAAGAGATTTTAAATCAGGTAGAGGAAGTCGTCAAAAAGGTATGCGAGCTTGAAACAGCGGAAAGACATACGCTTATGCATGGGGCAAAGGCGCTCGATATTGAGGACGAGTGCATGCGGTCATACGGCGTGCTTACGAACTGCGCCAAAATATCGACGCGCGAATTTATTAAGCTATGTGCAAAGGTCAAACTCGGCGCGTGCCTCGGATATATCGATATACCCGACGTTTCTCGTATCGACGATTTGGTTGTAAAGCTAAGCCCGTCGAATATAACGGCGGCTGCGGCGCAGCAGCTTACCGCTACCGAGCGCGACGTGTATCGTGCGCAGTGTTGCCGCAAGGCTTTTGAAAATATGAAAAACTGAGAGGTAAACAGCAATGGAATATACAAATAGATTTACTGATAATTTACAGAGCGTAATAACGGTGGCGGAGGAAGCGGCAAGGGCGTTTCAGTGCAGCTATATAGGAAGCGAGCATATCGTTTTCGCGATGCTTAACTGTCCCGACTGTACGGCGTATAAGGTGCTTTCCGCATGCGGCGTAAACGAAAACGCATATCGGGAATATTTTATCAGGTCGATAGATAAGCGTGCTAACATTAACGGCTTTACGCCGAGGACCAAGCACATGATAGAGCGTGCGCTCGAACTGTCGATAGACCTGAACGGCGAGGATTCGCTTGCTGGAACCGAACACATGCTACTTGCCGTAATGTCGGCGAGTGACTGTCTTGCAATGCGTATATTCCGCGCTATAGGCGTGAATATTCCAAAGCTTGCGACCAAGCTCGAGCTGATTATCAACAGCGGTGCGTTTGACGGCGACGAGCCCGAAGAGCTGAACCCCTTCGAGCAGATAAGCAAGGTGCTTTTCGGTTCGTCGGAGAATCACCAGCCCAAAAAGCCCGTCGAGCATAAGGGAAAGGAGCAGAGCCTCGACTCTTCGGTAATGCAGTACGGCACCGACCTGACCCAAAAGGCGCGCGAGGGGAAAATCGACCCGGTAATCGGCAGAAAAAAGGAAATAGACAAAATTATTCAGGTGCTTTCGCGCCGAACAAAAAATAATCCCGTGCTGATAGGCGAGCCGGGCGTAGGTAAAAGTGCGGTTGTCGAGGGGCTTGCTCAGGCGATAGTCAAAAACGAGGTCCCCGACCTTTTGAAAAACAAACTCGTCTTTTCGCTTGACCTCGTAGGAATGGTTGCGGGCGCGAAATACCGCGGCGACTTCGAGGAAAGGCTTAAAAACGCGATTAAGTCGATAAAGAACAATGGCAACGTGATTTTATTCATCGACGAAATTCATACCATAGTCGGCGCAGGTGCTTCGTCTGAAGGAAGTATGGATGCGGCGAATATTTTAAAACCTATGCTGGCGCGCGGCGAACTGCAGACGATAGGCGCTACCACGCTCGAGGAATACAGAAAGTACATTGAAAAGGATTCCGCGTTGGAACGCCGCTTTACGCCCGTTCAGGTAGAGGAGCCTACTGTAGAGGACACGGTTGCCATTTTGCGCGGGTTACGCGATAAATACGAAGCGCACCATAAGGTTGTAATTACCGACGAGGCTATCGTGGCGGCTGCAACGCTGTCAGACAGATATATAACCGACCGTTACCTTCCCGATAAGGCTATCGACTTAATCGACGAAGCAGCTTCACGTGCACGTCTCAACAGTTTGAACAGCCCCGAAGAGGTCAAGGAGCTCGAAGAAAAAATCAAGCGCCTAAATCTCGAAAAAAATAAGGCGGCTAAGGGTGAAAACTATTCTCAGGCTCAAAAGCTTGTTGACGAAATAAACGATTTACACGAACGTATCAAAAAGCTGGATTCCGAATGGAAAACCGAAGTGCACGGCAGTTCGCCCAAAATAGCAAGTAACGAAATTGCGGAAATAGTCAGCGGCTGGACGGGGGTTCCCGTACTGAAGCTTACCGAGCAGGAAAGTGAAAAGCTTTTGCATCTGGAAGAAAATCTGCACAAAAGAATTATCGGTCAGGATGAGGCTGTCAGCGCGGTATCGCGTGCAATCCGTCGTGCGCGTGCAGGTCTTGCCGAGCCTAATAAGCCTATAGGCTCGTTTATATTCGTGGGACCTACGGGCGTAGGTAAAACCGACCTCGCCAAGGCGCTTGCAGAGTGTATGTTCGGCGACGAGAAGCTTATGATAAGGCTGGATATGTCCGAATTTATGGAAAAGCATTCAGTATCGAAGCTTATAGGGGCGCCTCCGGGATATATAGGTTACGACGATAACAACGGCGGGCAGCTTACCGAAAAAGTGAGAAGAAAGCCTTATAGCGTCATACTTTTCGACGAAGTGGAAAAAGCCCACCCCGATGTTTTTAACGTGCTGTTGCAAATTCTCGACGACGGCAGACTTACCGACAGTAAGGGCAGAGTGGTCAATTTTAAAAATACTATCATAATTATGACCTCGAACGTCGGCGCGAGCCAGATTAAGAAGATGTCGAATTTCGGATTTACGTCCTCGGATAACGACGGCTATGACAATATGAAAGACAATATAAACGAGGCGCTGCGCGAGCAGTTCAAACCCGAGTTTTTGAACAGACTTGACGATATTATTATATTCCGCAAGCTTACTAAGGCGGAGGCGGCTGAGATTTGCCGCAAGATAATAGACGGACTTTGCGACAGACTTAAAACGAACGAAATATCCTTGACCGTTACAGACGAAGCGTTATCAAAGCTTGTGGACGAAGGGTATAACGATATGTTCGGCGCGCGACCGTTAAAAAGGATAATCCAAAAACGAATAGAAGATAGACTGTCTGACGAGATACTTGCCGGCAATGTGCTCAACGGAGAAACCGTGCGCGTTGTGGTAAAGGACGGCGAATTGTCATTCAGTTCAAGTAAATAAAATTTTAAAGCCGCAGAGCAAACGCTTTGCGGCTTTTATCGTACAATTATCGCGGTGTGGGCATATACTGATATTACATATAGGTAAGTATAATGACTTTAAGTGTGTGCCTGATAGTAAAAGACGAACAGGCAGTTTTGCAAAGATGTTTAAGCTGCGTATCAAAATTTGCCGATGAAATAGTTGTGGTAGATACGGGCTCGTCCGACAGGACGGTGGAAATTGCCGAAAAGTTCACCGATAAGGTGTACTTTTTTAAATGGTGCGACGATTTTTCCGCCGCGCGTAACTTTGCTTTCGATAAGGCGGGCAGCGACCTCGTTATGTGGCTTGATGCCGATGACGTCATTACCGACGAAAACTGCGCGAAAATAAATGAACTGAAAAACTCGTTCGAAGGGTATGATATGGCGGTATTGCCGTATGCCGCCTCGTTCGACGGGGGGCAGCCTAACTTTGTTTATAACCGCGAAAGAATATTCAGAAGAGACGGCGGCTATCGTTTTTCGGGCGAGGTTCACGAGGCTGTTGCGCCTTACGGAAAAATATATTATTCTGATGCGGTCGTGTATCACAAAAAAGAGAAAGCAAATGAACCGCTAAGAAATCTGGCTATACTTCAAAAAAAGATTGCCGCAGGCAAACAGCTCTGCGCAAGGGATAAATTCTATTATGGCAGAGAACTGCTTTTCAATAAAATGTATAGGGAAGCAATAGCCGTACTCGAAGATTTTATGTGCGGAGACGGCTGGTTTATAAATAAAGCGGAAGCGTGTATTAATTTGTACCACGCATACGCTGCCTTGGGCGAAGAGGATAAAGCGCTGTCCTCGCTAGTGCGAAGTATGACCATAATTCCGCCGAACAGTCAGACTTGCTGTCTTCTCGGCGAGCATTTTTTTAAAAAGGGCGAATATGAGTTTTCCATTTACTGGTACAATACCGCTCTCGGTGCCGATAACGGTGAGAGGTACGGAAGCTTTATAAATGTTGATTATTGCGCGTTTATACCCTATATGCAGTTGTGCGTGTTGTACGACCGCCTAGGCGACAGTCAGAAGGCCTGCGATTTCAACTTGAAGGCGGGTAAAATCAAACCGCACAACGAGAACTATTTAAGCAATGTTGAATATTTTGAAAAGCTCGGAATTAGAGGTAATATAGATGATTGATAAATTAATAATGAAATTTTTTGCTTGTTGCGGCGGCTGTGGCGGCAATAACAAGTTGGTAAGAACGGTTTACCGTTTAACCGGAATTACGGGACCTGTCGGGGCTACGGGACCTACGGGGCCGCGCGGCGAGACGGGACCTATCGGACCTACTGGTGCAACCGGTCCGCGCGGTACTAAGGGTGCCACAGGTGCGACAGGTGCTATGGGCCCTGCTGGGATTACAGGTCCTACGGGAGCAACAGGACCGATAGGTCCCACCGGCGCAACGGGGGCAAACGGATTGACTGGACCTACCGGTCCTGCGGGTATTGCAGGCCCTACCGGTGCAGACGGCGCTACCGGTCCGACCGGTCCCACCGGCGCAACAGGACCTGACGGTGCAGCAGGTCCAATAGGCCCTACCGGCGCAACAGGACCTACCGGTGCAGTAGGTGCAACCGGAGCTAATGGTGTAACGGGGGCTACTGGCGTCGCGGACCTAAACGCTTACGGAGGTCTTTATAACGCTACTCCGCAAACGCTAAACCTTACCGTCGGCGAAACCACGCAGCTTCCGTTGCCTGCAAATATGCCGCTTAAAAACGTGGCGTATTCACCCGCAAACAGTATTACTGCGGCGGTTACGGGCGTTTATGAAATAAACTATTATGCGAATTTATCGGTTGCACTTGGAACGACTGTTACTATGTCGGTTCGCCGCAACGGAACCGCAATTCCGCAGGCAACTATTTCGCGCGTTCTTTCGGTAGGTGTCGGTTCGCTGTATAACGGCAGCTTCATAATAGCACTTAATGAAGGCGACGTTATAGATATGGCTATATCTGCGCTGCTTGCTGTTGGCGTCACCCTCGGTGGCGGAGTTAATACAACTTTGACAATAAAGCAGATAAACACTTAATAGTAAAAACGGCGGCGGGGTAACCCGCCGCTTAATTTTTAAGTTTGAATGTAAAGTCGCCGTCGTCGTATACGCAATGCTCTGCCGTGCGTTCGTTGAAACTTACTGATGTTTCGCAAGCATTTTCAAAAGTACTGTCGGTAATAAGTAAATCGCAATATTCGAACGGAACGAAATTGCCCGCGCCTATTCCCACGGACAAGCTTCCGTAATCGGCAAGCAACGAATAGCCGTCCACAAAGGTAAAGTCGATACCGTTAATGGAAAAGCTCTTTTCATAAATTATCGTTTTATCTTTGTAAGGTTGGATATTAACGTAATCCTTATAGACATACGCATTGCAATTAAGTTGCGCCGTCCCGAAAATTTCCGCGCAGTTTTCGCTGCCTAAAATGACCAGTGCATCAAGATTAGAAGAGTAGTACTCGTTTAACAGTGCGTCGATTCGCGTTGGATACAGCCCTTCGGTTATAACGAGAACAGTGCCCTGCCGAGATTTAAATAAAACTTCTCCGCCGCCGTAATAGGCGGATACAATCACTTTACAATCATTAAACGGGTAAAAAGTTTTTAAAGGAATGTATGTGAATAAAACTGTCGCTGCTCCGATAGCGCCAATAAGTCGACTTTTCGGTTTTAAATTGAATTTATCGGATAAAAACAGCAATCCGAGATAGTAAATCGGAATAAATGCGCCCGCGCCGAAACCGCTTATCAGCGATTTTTCAAAGCCTGCGTTAGTAAGGAAGGAAACTGTAACTTCAAGCGGAAGGGCGGCGTACGGTAAGATAAAGCGCGCAGCAAACGGCATAAGTAAGGAAAACGCCGTAGCGGTGAAAATTATTACGAAAACCGCAGATAACAGCGGCAAAACAAATATATTCAGAAGGATACCGGCACCGCTTAAGTAACCGAATCTTGCAAGCATTACGGGAAGTGTTCCCGCTTGTGCCGAAAGCGAAATCCCTACGGGATTTTTAAGCTTGCGAGGTATTTTTTTAAACGGTCTTATTAAGCTTTTTGAAAGTAAAACTATACCGCTGACCGCCCCGACGGATAGCTGAAAACCTATATTGAACAAATTAAGCGGGTTGAATAAAAGTATGGCGGTTGTCGCTATGGACAGAGAGTTCAGCGCATCGTACTTCGCGTATACCGCGCGGGCGATAGCCGCAACTACACAGGTAATCAATGCACGAACTGAAGAAACGGTAAATCCACATACGCCCGCATACAGTAATATGGGCATAATACATACTGCAACCGCAACGTATCGGTTAAGACGCAGCTTTTTACTCAGTGCGAGCAGCAGTCCGTATATAATTCCGATATGTAATCCAGAAACGGCAAATATATGCGCAACACCGCCGTATCTGAATGCAGCATACGTTCCGTCTTCGATATTGTCGGCGTTTCCCGTCAGCATGGCATAAGCAATCGAAGCTGTATCGTAATCGAGTTTGTCATACAGGCTGTTTCGTATTGCGGAATTTATGCTGCCGAGCAGAGAGAAACGGTATTCCGAAATAACGTCACCGTATATTCGGCAGCTGTATTTTACGTTGTTAAAGACGTTGTAATTAAGTTTCCCGTACGGGAATGCGTCGCATACGGTAACGTTAGCATTAAAACTTATTGTGTATCCGTTGTCGCAAAATTCACTGTATGAGGATGGGAGATAAGCCTTCATTTTTCCGTTTATGCTTTTGCCGTCGGCAGTTATATTTTTAATTATCAAGTATTCGCCGCTGTCGTATTTTCCCTTATCGCAGACTTTTGCGCTTATATAGCAGGTATCGCCGTTCGACAGCTCTTTTCTGTCGAAAGTGTCCAGCTTGAAATAACTGCCGACAGCACCTATTACAATAAACGCAAGTACGGCAATGCAGTAAATCAGTGGTTTTTTCTTAGAAAAAACTGCACATAAAATACAAATTACCGCAGCCGCCGGAAGGGTTGCGTTTATATAGATTAAACTTATATCACTACGAAAAAAAAGATAGCCGCAAAGGATTCCGCAAATTAATGCAACGGCTATTAACGTCGGAAATCTTACGTTTGCAAATCTTTTCATAATCGGATTATAACACGTTTCAGCAAAATTGTAAATAAAATGCGATTTTGACCTTAATTTTATTTGTATTTATTTTTTTACTGATATATAATGTTGTTTCACTTTATTATGACCAAATCGTTAAAAAAAGAAATGGATATGACAAGCGGAAATTTACTTAAAAAGCTTTTTCTGTTTTCGCTTCCCATTATCCTTTCAGGAGAATTACAACTTTTATATAATGCCGCCGACCTTATAGTGTGCGGAAAATTCGGTTCGAAATATTCCGTAGGCGCAATTTCCGAAACAGGCGCGTTAATTAATTTGATAATTCAGCTGTTTTTGGGACTCAGTGTTGGCGCAAACGTGCTTATGTCGCGTTGCTTCGGTGCGAATTTGCAGGAAAAAGGGCAGAGGATAGCGTACACTTCTATGATAATGTCGGTTATAATAGGTGTCGTTATCGGCGTGTTCGGCGCGTTCTGTTCGGGCTATTTTCTCGTGTGGATGTCTGCGCCCGAAGCGATAATAGGTTTGTCTACTCAGTATCTAAGAATATATTTTATCGGCGTACCGTTTTCGCTTATATATAATTTCGGTGCTTCGCTTTTGCGCGCAGTGGGGGATACAAGACGCCCGTTTTATTTTTTGGCTGTTGCGGGGATTTTTAACGTTGGGTTTAATCTGATTTTCGTTATAGTGTTTAAAATGGACGTCGCCGGTGTAGCGCTAGGCACGATTTTGTCTCAGGCAATTTCCGCAGGATGCATAGTTGTATGCCTGGTCAGAAATAAAGGCTTTTTCAAGTTTTCGTTTAAGGAAATGCGCTTTTATAAGCACGAAGCCATAGAAATTGCAAGGGTAGGGCTGCCCGCAGGACTGCAAGGTGCAATTTTCTCTCTGTCTAACGTACTCATTCAATCCAGCGTAAATGATTTCGGCGCCGATACGGTAAACGGTAACGGCGCAGCAAGCTCGATTGAGGGGTTTGTTTACGTTACAATGAACTCGGTGGCGCAGGGGTGCGTTGCGTTTGTTTCGGCAAATTACGGCGCGGGCAATATGAAAAACATAAAAAAATCAGTGCTGTATTCTACGCTTTTCGTGTGTATTTTTGGGATTTTGTTCGGCGGACTTGTCACTGTTTTGGCAAAACCGTTGCTGTCCGTTTACATACGCTCGTCGGGCGGAATCGTTGCGGAAGAGGCGTTAGAGGCAGGATACAGCCGCTTGATTGTTATCTGTCTTACTTATTTTTTGTGCGGACTTATGGACGTTATGGCTTATGCGATTAGGGGAATAGGGTATTCGTTGTTGCCGACTGTCGTATCTATGATAGGCGCTTGCGGACTGCGTATTCTGTGGATATATACAATATTCGAAATCGAAGCGATGCATACGCTACAAGGGCTTGCAATATCTTACCCTGTTTCATGGCTTTTAACTTTTGCGGTAAATTTATTAATATTCATTTTACTGTATAAAAGGAAAAAAAGATATTTCAGTCAGATTAAGGAAAACGACGAAACCTTTGAATAAAACAATTAAAGGGAACTGCGTTTTGCGGCTCCCTTTTTGTGTGACGGAATTTGTTTGTCAAAGCGCTGACAGTATTCTCGGCATCGCCGAGAATACTGTCAGAATCCCCGCGCCGGCAGCGGGGATTCTTTTTGCAGTGCAATAATACGGCTTAAGCTGTATTTATCACAGTATCCGAAAGTCAAAGCGATAGCTATAATTCCATTTGTAATTAAAAGCAACAACACAAGTATAACTAATAATCTGAAAATTTAGAGTTAAGCAATTTCGATACAACGAACACAACCGTTTTTACGGTATTAATACTATCGTTATGTAAGGGAATGGTTTGCATTGTGGTAAATCCTTCTATTGTAATATTCGGGTTTGAATTCAGTTTGGCAAGGTCCGAAAGCGTATTGGTGGTGGGGTCTGCATTATTACTTACAATACTTATTTCGGTAGAGGTGCAGGCAATCGAACGCCTACGACTGTCATAAGTATTAAATGCACAAATACACCGAAAACGATAAATGCTAACAGGGCTATTTTTTGTTTTTTCTTATAAAAGTTATCCGTTAAGTAATTTTTATATAAATATAATTGACCTATGTTTTTCAAATGTCAATACAATTATAAAAAACAATTTAGCCGCCGTCGAAAAATAATTGACAACCTTATTTGCGTTTGATAAAATTATTAAGCGGCAGAGGTGGAAGTACTGCATGATTCGGCATGTTGACCGCACTAGTAAAACTAAATATTTATGGAGAGATGGCAGAGCGGTCGAATGCGGCGGTCTTGAAAACCGTTGATGGGCAACTATCCGGGGGTTCGAATCCCTCTCTCTCCGCCATTAGGGAATTGTACGA
>CATJZR010000010.1 GCA_949745625.1 uncultured Eubacteriales bacterium
AAACGTAACCGTCCCGCACAGCGCGCACACAACTGCCAATATCGGAATTAATATCCCTTTCTTTATTTTCTTCATTTCGGTTTCTCCCGAATGAAATTATAAAATTATTTAAACAGAATGTCAACTGGTTGAAATTTATAAGCACTATACTGTAAGATATTTCTTACAGTATGGTATTTTTGTAAAATTTATCTTACAATAATTATGTGGACAATTTATTTGCAGAAAGGCTGAACGAACTGCTCGCCGACAGAGCTATTACCAAGCGTGCGCTTGCGCGTGAAATAGGCGTATCCGCCATGAGTGTATCGGACTGGACGAACGGCAGGGTTCAACCAACTGCCGAAAATATATATATAATAGCAAAGCATCTCGACGTATCGGCAGACTTCCTGCTCGGCTTAGACGAATAAAGCACGGCTTATTGCCGTGCTTTTAATATTTCCGCGCCGTATAAAGACAACGCGTGGCGGCGCCATAAGCGCCTTAAATTTTATTTTTGATTTTTGCGACGGCCGCGCTGCGTCCGTCCACGCCCAGCTTGGAATAAATCGAGCTTATATAATTTCTCGCCGTGCCGTCGGAAAGCTGCATTGCCGAAGCAATCTGTCTGTTGGTAAACCCGTCTATCAGCATAAAAGCTATTTCCACCTCTCTGTCGGAAAGGCTGAACGCCTTTTTCAGCTTTATTTCTTTGTCGGAAGAAACCATCATAGCCGCGTCCGTAATTTTTTTTGCTATTTTCGAGGGTAAAATGGTATCGCCGGCGTAAGCGTTTTTTATCGAATCAATGAGCGCGGTCGCACCTATATCTTTCAAAAGGTATCCGCTTGCGCCGTTGTTTATCGCACTTAAAATATAGTCGCTGTCGTCAAATGTTGTCAGCACTATTATTTTAATTCCGGGGTTTATTTCCTTAATGCGCTTTGTTGCGACTACGCCGTTCATATTCGGCATACGTATATCCATAAGCACGACGTCGGGCTGCAATTTTGCGGCAAGCTCTACTGCCTCCGCACCATCCTGCGCAGTACCAACCACTACGAAATCGCTGCACGTTTCAAGCACGCTTTTAATGCCCTCGGTCAGTATAGTCTGGTCGTCAGCCAACAAAATTTTAATCATTTTTACCCTCCAACGGTATTAATATTTCCGTTTCGAACCCCTCGTCCGCCTCGCTTGAAAAGCTGCATCTGCCGCCAAGTTTTTCCGCCTTTTCCCTGAGCCCGCGCAGACCGAAGCCCTCTTTTATGTTCCCGCACGCGCCTCAGCCGTTGTCGGAAATAAGTAAACAGACATTGGAAAATTCTTTTTTCATTTCTATGAAAAACGCCGTGGCCTTGCCGTGCCTTATGCCGTTTACAAGACATTCCTTTACGCTGTTGCATATAAACCGCGCCCGCTCGCCGTCAAGCGAAACATCCTCTATATTGCAGCGTATTTTCAGCTCGGTCCCGTCAATGGTTTGAGCGATTATTTCCTCTATATCTTCCTTTAGGGTGCTTACCTGCGTTCTGCCGGCAAGCAGATGCACGCTTTCACGCATCTGTTCCAGCGCGTTCTTCGCCTGTATATTAGCGGCGATAATTCGCATTTTTGCTTCGGCGGGGTCGGTGTCGATTAAAAGCTTCGCAGCCTCTGTCTGCATTATTACGGTAGTCATCGAATGTCCCGCGTTATCGTGTATGTCCTTTGCTATGCGGTTGCGCTCTTCGTAAACTGCCGTGCGTGAAATTTCCTTATTCGCCGCCTCTAATTCGGACTTGCTTTCGTCAGCCTCCTTCAAGGCGTTTCTCAGCTGCTGGTTTTTGGAATAAAACCGCAAAATAAAGTTCGTTACCATAAAGTGAATTGCAAGTATCGAAATGCCGAGAATACTGTCGCCGAGAATCTCTACTATGTCGGCATAGATAGTACCGCTGGAATCGACAATTCTGCCCAGCACGAAGGAAATTACGAACAGCGCGCAGCTGACGCTGAAAAGAATTATATTTTCACGCAGGCTATCTATTGAAATATAAATCTGCGTAAGCACTAAACAGTACAGCGTAGACATATACGTGTTGCCCGTAAATATACAAAGCACGAGCACCGCAGCCGTATCAAGCCCGAAAAACACGTACTTTGCAACTATATTTTTGATTACGAACGAGTCAACCGCTTCAAGCACGGCAAGTAAAATGCAGCTTATGATAACCGCGATAAGCACGCCCGTTCTGCCGCTTTCCAAATATCTGGTGTAATACTGCGCGCAAATTATTATTTCTATAACGACAAGCAGAATAACGAGTATAAGCTTTATATAGCTTACAAGCTGTTTTTTGCTTTCGTTCAGTTTAATGTTTTTATCCATTTTTCAAACTTATCCCAGCTGCAAGAGTTTTTTATCTCTTCCAGCCTTCCCTCGTTTTTATAGCTGAACGTCTCGCCGAGGCTTACATATATAACGTGGTCCAGCAACTGCGCGCCGTACATATTGCAGATAAACTGCACCGTACGCGTAAAATAGTCGTCATAGCCCGACGGGGCTGCACCGCCGTGAACGTGGTTGTGCGCAATAATTACCGCGTGCGGACGGTAAAGCGCAAAATCGCGGGCGATTACGTCTACCGATACGGCGGCGCGACTCTTTTCGCCGGCGTTGTAGCTGAATATGCGGCGCACTCTGCCCGCTCTGTTCAGAAAGTAAATTTCTACCTGTTCCTCGCTTTTACCGCGAAGCCGCGCGTCGATAAACCTTTTGCAATCGTCCGTGGTTTTCAAAACGGGCGTATTGCCGATATTGCCTGCGCGCTCGGCGCAGAGTCCGACGATTTTTATAAACCGCGCCACGGTATCGCCCACGCCGTCGACGGACTTAAGCTCTTCAACGCTTGCGTTGAAAACCTCGGAAATAGAGACGAACCGCTCTAACAGCGAGTGTGCAATCGGGTTGGTGTTTATGCGCGGACAGGCGAAGTACAGCAAAATTTCAAGAAGCTCGTGGTCGAACAAGTCGTCTCCGTTTTTAAGTTTTTCATACATTCGCTGTCTGTGTCCCTCGTGCAACATAACCCTTCCGTAAAATTTATAGTTAAAATCATTTTACCACAAAAAAATAAAAGTGTATAATGTTTTTAACCTAAAAAAGAAAAAGGGGATACTATGAACGATTTATTTGAAAAAACCGCTTTAAGCATATCTGAGATAATCCGCTTCAACTCGGCAAAGAGCGCGCCCGAAAAAGGCATGCCTTTCGGCAGAGGCACGGCGGAATGTCTTGATTATTTTTTAAAGCTTGCCCGTTCGTTCGGGTTCGAAACAGTCAATTACGACAATTACGCAGGCGAGGTAATTTTCGGCGAGGGCGAGGATTTTGCGATACTTGCGCACCTCGACGTAGTGCCTGCCGGCAGCGGCTGGGCGCACGACCCCTTCGGCGGCGAAATTGATTACCCTAATAAAAAAATATGGGGCAGGGGCGCAATGGACGACAAGGGCCCCGCAATAATATGCCTGTACTGTATGAAGCAGCTCAAAGACGAGGGATTCTTCCCCGCCAAAAGAATAAGGCTTATAGTCGGCTGCAACGAGGAAAGCGGCTGGGAATGTATAAAGTATTTCAACGAACACTCAACCATGCCCGAAACGGGGTTTTCTCCAGATGCCGACTTCCCCGTAATATACGCGGAAAAGGGAATTATGCACGTTAAATTTACTTTCCCGACCGCGCTCGATTTAACTACGCTTACGGGCGGCAACGCCGCGAATATGGTCTGCGACGAATGCGTCGTCAAAGCGGAGATAAACGAAGAGAGATTAAACAGCCTTGGTCTTGTCGCCGAAAACGGACAAATAGTTTCGCGCGGAAAATCGGCGCACGGCTCTACACCCGAGCAGGGCGTAAACGCAATACCGCCGATACTCGAATATTTGGGACTGCACGGCATTTGCGCAAAGCTGTTCGAAACGAAGTTCGGACTGAACGCGCTTGCAGATGAAACGGGAATATGTACTTTCTCCCCCAACGTCGTGCGCGGCGGCAAGGGCAGCATAACGGTAACGTGCGATATACGCTATCCCGCAACGATGTCGCGAGAGGACGTGCTGAAAGCGTTTGCGGGCGAAAGCTACGAAATTCTGTCGGAACAAGCTCCACTTTTTAACGACAAACAGTGCGCGCTGGTGCAAGTGCTTTGCGGCGCATATAACGAGGTTACCGGCAAACAAATGCAGCCGGTCGCAATCGGCGGCGGAACGTATGCGCGTGCGCTCAAATGCGGCGCGGCGTTCGGCCCCGAGGAAGATGGCGAAGAAAACGTAATTCACCAACCCAACGAATACATTACGTTTGAAAAAATAAAAAAGTGCCTGAAAATTTATAAGCTTGCTATTCAAAGACTTACAAAATAAGCCATGCGCGTGCGAATGAAAATTCATTCGCACGCGCGAAATTATACGATTAAATCGTTTGACAAAGAAAAATAAATTTACTATAATTATTAGGCTGTTAGACAGTTTAATAACTTTGGCAGGATAGAGTGACGAGCAATGCATCTTAAAACAGTATAACATACTGCTTAAGCTTTGCGAGATGAGTGAAAGCATTTGTTTCGCTCAAACGGCAACCGGAAACGCGAATTTTCTTGCCGTATTTGAGAAGGTCGCAGATACCAAAGACAAACTTTGGCGTAATCGGAAAAGGACAACTTAATATATGCACCTTTAGCTCAACTGGATAGAGCGTTGGTCTACGGAACCAAAGGCTAGGGATTCGAATTCCTTAAGGTGCACCACGATACGGGGGAAGGCAAAAGCCTTCCCCCGTATCATACCGTAAGATATTTGAACCCCTACGATTCGCCCGAGCGAAGCGACGGTTTGGGCATAGCCCAAAATTCCTTAAGGTGCACCAAAAGAGTATAATCCGAATTGTTTACTTGTTACAAGTGAGTGGTTCGGATTTACTTTTTATTTCTA
>CATJZR010000011.1 GCA_949745625.1 uncultured Eubacteriales bacterium
GCGTGTTTCCACAAACTCACCGTAACAGTTGTCAACGAATATACAGCCGTTAAAGCCACCCGCGCGTAAAAATTGACACATCTTTTCAATCTGCGCGCATGAAAGCGCGTCTCGTAACTCGTACCCGCGCGAGCGCTGTATGTATACAATTTTAACGCTTGAATCAAGCTTAGACTTAACGGCGACATAATCGAAATCGCCATCAGCCAAATCGCAGAAATCGAAATTTATACCGTAATCTTTAAGCGAACCGTTACCGTCGCCGAAAATAACAGGACGAAGCGTGTCGTAAGGCATACCGCTTATACAAAGTAAAGTGTCCTTAGGTCGCAGCAGCCCGAATAGCGCAACCGTCAAAGCGTGCGTGCCCGACAAAATATGCGGCGAAACAATTCCGCTTTCTGCACCGAACGCCTCTGCATAAAGCTTCCCAAGCCTGTCACGCCCCTCGTCGTCGTAACCGTAACCCGTGGTACCGTTAAAGTGCCTTAATGAAATTTTTTGATTCTTAAAAGCATTAAGAACCTTAACCTGATTAAAATATGCATTTTCGTCTATCTTTTGATATTTATCTTTAAGGCGACTTTCACATTCCATAATAAACTTATTCATTTAATAACTCCAACACCGTTCCGACCGTAGCTTCGGACGGTTTCAACCAAATAATATTGTCCAACTTTTTGAAGAAAGTAATTTGCCTTTTCGCATATCGACGCGTATTTTGCTTAATTATATCACGCATAGTACTCTCATTGCCGCCGTTTTTAATACATTCAAGCACTTCTTTATAGCCTATTGCCTGCATACACTGATTTTTAGCAGTTATCCCACTCTCGGTCAAGCGAACAACCTCATCAACCAACCCGCTTTCAAACATAACATCCACACGACGGTTTATCCTGGCATAAAGCTCGTCACGCGGATAATCAACCGCGACCGCAGTATAATCATACCTAGGAATAGGTTTGTCCACTATTGAAGATTTTTTCCTTCCGCTTATCTCGTAAATTTCTATGGCGCGTATAACTCTTTTAACGTCATTAACATGCAATCGAGCCGCAGTTTCGCCGTCGATTTCGCAAAGGTAATTGTAGAGATACTCTCTGCCCTTTTCGCGCAGCAGCCCTTCGTACTTTTCCCTTACGGCACTATCCGCTGCGGCGTTCCCATAGCTGAAATCGTATATTAAAGAATTGATGTAAAATCCCGTCCCCCCACACACTACGGGAACTTTATTTTCTTTAAGCAGTTTTTCCAAAAAGCGTCGAGCCATACTGCAATAATCCGAAACGCTGAAACTGCTCTCTGGACCAACGACATCAATCATATTATGAACGATGCCGCCCATCTCATCCTCTGTCGGCTTGGCGGTGCCGATATTAAGATTTTTATATATGAGCTGCGAATCCGCCGAAACCACTTCACTGTCCAGTGCACGGGCACATTCAACTGCAAGCGCCGTCTTGCCCGTCGCTGTCGCGCCGCAAATTATCAATAGCTTATTCAAATCAGACAATCCTTTTGAACATTTTTTCAAGGTCCTTTTTGTCAAGCGAGATACATACAGGACGGCCGTGCGGACATTTTAAGCCCATATTTCCTTTAAGCATTTTAAAAAGCTGATTTATTTCTTCGTCGCTTAAATCCATTCCACCCTTAACGGCATGTTTACATGCCGTCATTGCTATTTTGTCCTTTAACATATCTTCAAGTTTTATGTCCGATAGCCCCTTTAAATCCGACAACAACTCGTTGAAAAATTCTTCTACGTTTATATGCTGTAAATCAACGGGCACCTCGTCAACCCTGTAAGAATATGCGCCGAACGGTTTCAAATCAAAGCCAAGACTTCTTATAAGTCTTATGTTATTTTCCATGAATTCGTATTCTTGGGCATTGACCGAAAAAAGATACGGCTCTAACAGAATTTGTCTGTCTATTTTTCTTTGAGACATTTTTTCGCGCAACCTGTCGTAAATCAAACGCTCGTGAGCGGCGTGCTGATCGATTATATATACTGTATCACAAACCTCGTACATCAGATAAGTATTGAACAGATTGCCCTTGTATTTGAAACTTTCATAATCAATCATTTGTTGCTCGAATTTGCGGCATTCACGCGCCTCTTCGATACGCGCGTCGTTGACCACGTCGCTCGAAACGTAAATCAGATGTTCTTTGGCAGTTGGTTCGAAATCAGTTATAAGCTCCTTTTCAAACGGGTCGTAATACTTTTTAGTCTCACTCTGCTGCCCGAACAGGTTATCTTGCTGAGGTCTCGGCGTATAAGAAAAATTTTGCGGCGGCTGTATACCATCCATAACAATCTGTTCTTTGGCAGACGTTATTTCGGGCATCCTGACGCTCTCCGTCACGAAATCTTTTGCGCCCGCCGTACCGTCGAGAATTCCCGTCAAAGCCGAATAAATCAAACTGAAAACGGAATGTGCGTTCAGCAGCCTCACATCCATTTTATTCGGGTGAACATTTACGTCGACGAATTCCGCAGGAACGTCGATATTCAAAACGTAAAACGGATACTGCCTCTTCATCATATAAGCCGCATAGCAACGGTTTATCGCCGTACTAATAGTATTATTTACGATGTAACGCCCGTTTAAAAACGTCGTCTGATAAGTTTTATTCGGTTTAAAGAAATTTTGGTTTCCTATAAACCCGTATATCTTTACGCCGTTTTCCTCAACGCTGATTTTATAACATTTAGAAATTGTTTTAGCGCCGTAAACTTGCGCAATCGCCTCGTCAAACCCGCCGCCATCAGACTGCAATTCAAGCTTCCCGTCAACGAAATATCTGAACGAAACTTTGGAATTGCCTAAAATTAACCGAGTTACAAGGTTTGTAATGTCGCACTCTTCCTTTCTATCGGAGTTAAGGAATTTGGCACGCGCAGGTACATTATAAAACAAATCACGTACGATTATTTCAGTTCCTTTATCCCATGCAGCGGGCTCGACCGCGCCAACTGTTCCGTCCACACATTTGACTTTGTTCGCGGAATTCCCCTCCGTTACAGACGTCAACTCAACAATGGAAACCGCAGATATACTTGCAAGCGCCTCGCCCCTGAAGCCCAGAGTTGAAATAGACTCTAAATCTTCGGCAGTTGCAATTTTGCTAGTAGCATGCGGAAAAAATGCCGCACGCATATCGTCCCGCTCGATACCCGAACCGTTATCGATAACCTTTATAAGCTGCTTACCGCCGTTTTCAATATATATTTCAATTTGGGTAGAGCCCGCGTCAAGGCTGTTTTCTACCAGCTCCTTTACAACAGAATAAGGACGGTCGACAACTTCGCCCGCAGCAATTTTGTTGTATACGCTTTTTGTAAGGATATTTATTTTTCTCATAGTTTTATCCGATTAATTATTTTTTGCCTTTTCAACCAAATCACCCAAAACCATAAAAGCCTGCATGGGCGAAATCGCATTCATATCCACCTCGCGCAAAATAGTTTCTATTTCGGAATATGAAGCCTCTTCCTCGTTTTCGAAATGCGTTTCGAATTCTTTTTCGCCACTCTCTATCTGTTTTAGAATCTGCTTTGCTCTGTCGGTTACGACGGCGGGAACCCCCGCAAGCGAAGCAACCTCTATACCAAAACTTCTGTTTATCCCGCCGCGCATAATCTTTCGCAAAAACACTATTCCGCCGTTAACCTCTTTGACGGAAATTTTATAATTTTTTACCCCGCTCATTTTATACTCAAGCTCGGTCAACTCGTGGTAATGTGTCGCAAACATAGTTTTTGCGCGCACGTGCTCGGTAAGGTATTCAGTTACCGCCCACGCAATGCTAAGACCATCATAGGTACTAGTACCCCTTCCAACCTCGTCCAGTATCAACAGGCTGTTTTTTGTGGCGTTCTGTAAAATGGACGCAACCTCAATCATTTCAACCATAAACGTGCTTTGGTCCGAAATAAGATTATCGCTTGCCCCTACGCGAGTAAACACCCTGTCGATAAGCGGCACCTGCGCCGATTTCGCGGGCACAAAGCTACCTAGATGCGCCATTATCGCGATTATCGCGGTCTGTCTCATGTAAGTGCTTTTACCTGCCATGTTCGGACCCGTCAGAATCATAGTTCTGTTTTCGTCCTCGTCGAGCAAAATATCGTTGGAAATGAAGCGCTCTTTTGAAATGACCTCGACAACGGGATGCCTTCCATCCTTGATAATCATAGGCTGATTGCCGTCCACAATCTGCGGGCGCACGTATCTGTTTGTTTTGGCGATTTCCGCGAAGCTTACTATAAGGTCAAGCTGAGCTACAGCTGCCGCGATAATTTTAAAATTGTTAATATTTTCCGCAAGCACAGATTTTACATAATCGTAAATCTGCGCCTCGATGCGTAACGCAGCATCTTCGCTGCCCAAAATTTTGTTTTCGAGCTCTTTAAGCTCATCAGTGGTGTATCTTTCCGCATTAGCAAGCGTTTGTCTGCGTTGATAAGTAAGCGGAACTTTATCCTTAAACGACTTGGATACTTCGATATAATAACCGAAAACTCTGTTAAACCCGATTTTAAGCGTCCTGATACCCGTGGAGTCGCGCTCGCGCGCTTCCACCTCGAAAAGAAGCTTATTGACGTTTTTTCTTACTATCCTGAGCTCGTCGAGCTTTTCGTTGAATCCTTCTTTTATATAACCGCCATCCTTTAGCTGCGTAGGAGCCTCGGGACTGATTGCACTGTTAATCAAATCGCAGACAGTCGACAACTCGAACAAATTATCGGAAATATCGCAAAGCCCCTTCGATTTGAAGCCCGACAACTGAAATTTGATATTCGGAACTGTCGCGAGCGACTGCGCCAACGCAATACAGTCGCGTGGCATTATCGTGTTGTTGCTGACCTTGCCGGTCAGCCTCTCTATATCCTTTACGCCTTTAAGCAAATCGCCAATCCCGAGTCTTACTACGGTAGAATTAAACAACTCCTCCACCGCGTCGAGCCTGTAATTTATCGCCTCCTTTGTAGCAAACGGATACAGTATACCGTTATTGAGTAGTCTCGCTCCCATAGCAGTCCTCGTCTTATCCATAAGCCAGAGAAGAGAACCGTACTTTTTGTTAGAGCCAAGTGTTCGAACAAGTTCAAGATTTCTTATTGCAGCGCCGTCAAGCTGCATGAAACTGTCGTTTGCAACGTATTTTACACCGTTTATATTTTTCAAAGCGTGCATCTGTGTTTCTTTCAGATACTGTAATAAAGCGCCCGCCGCACAGACAGCACGCCTTTTGTCTGCAACGGGATATGCCGAAAGAGTTTTTGCGTTAAACTGCTCTAAAAGCGTTCTTTCAGCTACAGAATAGTTAAACGCCATTGATGGATAATTTGAAAAGTGCGGAAGTAAACCACGCTCGATTTCAAGAATATCGCGCGACAAAATCAGCATTTCGTCGTTGCAAATAACCTCTTTTACGCCAAGATTGACCATTTGCCCAACGGCTTTTTTTAGACAATTTTCACCGTCGACTTCAGATGCGGTAAGCTCGCCAGTCGTTATGTCTGCCCAGCAAAGAGCAATACCATCGCTATCCTTAAACGCGCAGCAAACATAGTTGCTTTCACGCTCGTCGAGATGCTCGTCATCTGTAATAGTTCCCGCAGTAACTACGCGTATAACACCGCGCTCTACTATCCCTTTTGCCTCGGCGGGAGTTTCAAGCTGTTCACATATTGCAACCTTTTCACCAAGCGCAACGAGCTTTGCGATATATGCGTCGGCAGCGTGAAAAGGAACCCCGCACATAGGCGCGCGTTCGTTAAGCCCGCAGTCTCTGCCGGTCAAAGTCAAATCCAAAAGCTCGGAAGCTTTTTTCGCATCCTCGAAAAACATCTCGTAAAAGTCACCGAGACGGTAAAAAATTATACAGTCTTTATACTTTTCCTTGACCGATAAATAATGCTGCATCATTTGTGAAAGTGCCATTTTTATACCCTCTCGCCCAAAAGCGAAACTCCGTTTGCCTTTTGTACCTTTATAGTGACGAAATTACCTATTTCGTTGACGTCGCTTTTAAAATAGCCCATTCTCCCGTACTCGTCTCTGCCCATATACATCTGTTTTTTTGTGTCGAAATCCTCACAGAGAATTTCAACGGTTTTACCCGTATAGCATTCTGTATGGCGGCGCGTCTGCAAATTTACAAGCTCGACAAGCTGCATAATACGGCTTTTAGATACGTCCTCGGAAATCTGGCACGGCATTTTTGCCGCAACCGTTCCTTCTCTTTTTGAATAGACAAATGTGAATGCCGAAGCAAAATTCACCTTCTTAACCAAATCGAGAGTGGCAGCGAAATCCTCGTCGCTTTCTCCCGGAAACCCGACGATAATATCCGTCGTAACGGCGCAGTCGGGAATGTATCGGTGTAAAATTTCCATTTTCGCAAGGTAATCCTCGACAGTGTATTTCCTGTTCATCTGCTTTAAAATCGCGTTCGAGCCGCTTTGCACCGGCAAATGCAGACAGTGGCATATTTTTGGATACTTAGCCATTACAGCGGCAAGTTCTTCGGAAAAATCCTTGGGGTGGCTGGTCATAAACCGCAACCTGAACTTACCGTCGAGAAGAGCTATACTTTCAAGGAGTTTGGGGAAGCTCATGTCGTCGGTACCGTTTCCGTAAGAATTGACGTTTTGACCAAGCAGAGTAATTTCCTTATAACCTTCCGCAATCAGAGTTTTGACTTCCGCGATAATATCTTCCGATTTACGACTTCTCTCGCGTCCGCGCACATACGGAACGATACAGTAGCTGCAAAAGTTATTGCAGCCGTATGTTATATTGACCCAAGCGTTGGGATAGCTTGTCCTGAAAGGGCTGTCCCCCTCGTAAATGCCGCCGTCATCCTCATCAATTTGAATTACTGCCTTTTTCTGCTTTTCTTTCAGGGCAATCAACTCTTTCAGCTTATGCAGATTATGCGTTCCGAAAATAATGTCCACATAAGGGAATTTCGATTTCAGATTATCCGCTTTACCCATCTGCTGAGTAAGGCAACCTCCGACCGCAATAATCATATTGCGATTTTCGGACTTTAATTTTTTTAACATACCTATATTGCCGAAAGCGTGATTCTCAGCATTTTCTCTTATACAGCAAGTATTAAAAACGACTATATCGGCACGCTCCGCGCCGTCGCAGCTTTCATAGCCGAGCTCTCGCAGAATTCCTGCAATTTTCTCCGATTCATGCACGTTCATCTGGCAACCGTACGTGATAATGTAGTAAAATTTTTTCATATTAACATAATTATATAATTTTTTGTGTTTTTTTTCAAATGTTTTGCAACAAATAATTAAATTTATAAATACTAATTTTAATGAAAAAGTTTTTAAAAATTTCGGCAATTATATTAAGTTGTTTTTTAATATTATCCGCAGCGCTGCTTGTTGCCTATGCTGTAATAACAAAAGATGCCGTGCTTGATACCTCCAAGCTCGTCGGGGCAGGACAAAATGTTACCATTTACGACGACGAAGGCAACGAACTGACCGACGCATCACTTGAAATACAGAAAAAAAGCGTTTCAATAGACAAATTACAACCATACACCGTCAACGCATTTATTGCGTCGGAAGACAGAAATTTCTATAACCATAATGGCTTGAACTACAAGCGAATGGTCAAAGCGCTGTTTAAAAATATTTCGTCAATTTCCTTTAAAGAGGGCGCGTCAACAATAAGTCAACAGCTTATCAAAAACACACATCTATCAAGCGATAAAACCATCAGGCGCAAGCTTAATGAAATAAAGCTGACAAAAAAACTCGAAAAAAAATATTCCAAGAACGAAATTCTTGAAATGTATTTAAATACTATTTATTTCGGACACAGCTGTTACGGGCTGCAAAATGCCGCCCAATTTTATTTCAACAAGAAAGCTGAAAATCTCGACTTGCCCGAAAGCGCAACCATCGTCGGTCTTCTCGCTTCGCCAAACAACTATTCACCCTTTAAAAATCCCGAAAAAAGCCTGTCACGCAGAAACCTCGTTCTCAAAAGCATGCACGAATGCGGTTACATCGACGGCAACGAATACGAGAAAGCAGTCAACACCCCGTTAAACAGTGAAAGACGCAACCCCAACGACAGATACTCGGATTACATCAGCGCAGTATTCGACGAAATCGAAGAAATCGACTTCGACCATTATTTGCTTACCGACGGTTGTATAATAAAAACGTATCTGAATGCGGATGCACAAAACTTTATCGAAGGGCTCGACTACCCCTGCGATAACGCCGTTATTATAACCGACAATCTGTCAGGCGGAGTCAAAGCATATAAAACCACGATAAACGGTGCAAAAAGGCAACCGGGCTCAACGGCTAAACCAATTTTCGTTTACGCGCCCGCTATTGAGGAAAAGCATCTAAGTCCGTTTACGAGAATTTTGGACGAACAAGTCAACTTTAACGGTTATTCACCAGAAAATTACGAC
>CATJZR010000012.1 GCA_949745625.1 uncultured Eubacteriales bacterium
CGACGCTATGGTCAGCGGAACCTTTTTCGACTTGCGCTTCGAAAATACTACAGGAAGCACTATTTATATAAAGTCGGAAACGGGCAAAAATTTTATTACCTTTAAAATTTACGGCAGAGATTTCGGCGCGCGGTACTCCTGTCGTTCCGTGGTTACGGGTTCGATAGCCGCGCCCGAGGAATTTACCGACGACCGGACTTTGGTGCGCGTCGGCAAGGACGGGATTATAAGCGAAAGCTATCTGACGGTTACGCGCGGCGGCGTTTCGCGCGAGGTGCTGTTGCGCCGCGACAAGTACGCCCCGCAAAAGCGCGTAACCTATAAAGTAGAGGAGCTGCCGCCCGAAATTCTCACACCCGAAATTAACGAAAATATTTTTTCGTAATTGTTTGTCTTTTCCGCGCGCGTATGTTATAATGATAAACAGCGAAATTTTAATTTGAGAGAATTATCATGATAAAAATCATTTTGGACGCAATGGGTGGGGACAACGCGCCTAAGTCAACCGTAGGGGGCGCGGTTCTCGCGCTCGAAAGGGACAGGGAGTTATCCTTGGTACTTACGGGAAGAAAGGACGCAATCGAGGCGGAGCTGAAAAAATACAGCTACGACCGTTCGCGTCTTGAAATCGTCGACTGTCCCGATGTCATCGATATGAACGATATTCCCACCGAGGCTGTAAAGCGCAAGCAATCTTCGCTTATCGCCGCGTACTGGATGCTCAAAAAGCAGGAAGATATATGCGGCCTGGTTACGGCGGGTTCGACGGGCGCGACGATTGTAGGCGGACAGCTTATACTCGGAAGAATACGCGGAATAAAACGCCCCGCGTTGTGCTGCGCCATTCCCAACTCTCGCGGTAGTATGACCCTTCTCGTGGACTGCGGTGCTAACGCAGAATGTAAAAGCGTAATGCTTTGTCAGTTCGCGCTTTTGGGCAGTGCGTATGCTTCCGCTGCGTTTGGTATTAAAAATCCAAAAATCGGACTTTTGAACAACGGCACCGAGGAGCATAAAGGCGACCCGCTCCGTCAGGAAACATACAAGCTTATGAGCGAAATGAAAGACGTAAACTTTGTCGGCAATGTCGAGGGCAGGGATATAACGATAGGCGACTGCGACGTGGTGGTTGCGGACGGTTTTTCGGGCAATATAGCGCTTAAATCGATAGAGGGCTGCGGGAAGTTGGTGCTTGGCATTATGAAAAAAGAGCTGTCTGCTTCGCTTTCTACAAAGCTCGGTTATCTGTTCATACGCAAAGCGATAAAGCGTATGCGCGCACAGCTCGATTTCGACAAGGTCGGCGGCGCGTTGCTTCTGGGGCTTAAAAAACCCGTAATAAAGAGCCACGGCACATCCAAGCCCGTTACGATAGCCAACTCAATAGCAAACGCCGCGGGCGTTTACCGAAACGGACTTATAGGCTCGGTGGAAAAGCTACTCGAAAATGTAGACTTCACGGTGGACAATGAATAATATCGGACAGGCGGAAGCGGCTATAAATTATACTTTTAAGGACAAAAATTTGCTACGCCGCGCGCTTACGGTAGCGTCGGCATCGGAGGACAATAATCAGCTGTTGGAGTTTTTCGGCGACGCTGTGCTTGAATTTATCGTTTCCGAACGGATATTCACGGAAGCGGACAGCGAGGGCGAGCTGACCGAACGGCGAAAGGCGCTCGTATCGGACGCGGCGCTGACACCCGTTTCCGAAAGGCTGGGTTTGGACAGGCTTATTATCCGCGGCAAAACCGATTTGAACAACAAAAAGGCGGTGCCGTCCGTTTACGAGGCGGTGACCGCGGCTATTTACCTCGACGGAGGTATGCAGGCGGCAAAGGCGTTCGTGCTTTCCACGCTCGACTTTTCCGCGGAGGCGGCAATCAACTACAAGGGCAGATTGCAAGAGCTGTTGCAGGGCGCGGGACAAGCCGTTCCCGAATATATCCATAAGGATATAGGCAACGCACGCAAACACAGATTCGAAGTTAAAATTACCGTGCGCGGTAAAACCTTTTCGGGTGAAGCGGACAGCGTAAGACCTGCCGAACAGCTTGCAGCAAAGGGCGCGCTGGAATATTTGGAAGTTAAAGGATTAAAATGAATCAGTTTAAACAGATACAATTAGTCGGTTTCAAATCTTTTGCCGACAAGACGGTAATACCCCTCGGCGAGGGCGTAACTTGTATAGTCGGTCCCAACGGCTGCGGCAAGTCCAACGTCGCCGACGCTATTCGCTGGGTTCTCGGCGAGCAGTCGGCAAAGATGATGCGCGGCTCGCAGATGCTCGATGTAATTTTTGGCGGTACGGAAGCGCGCCGCCAGATGTCGTTTTGCGAGGTAACGCTGACGTTCGACAACACGAAAAGAATATTCGACATAGACTGCGACGAGGTTGAAATGACCCGCCGCCTTTACCGCAACGGCGACAGCGAATATCTTTTAAACAAGCAACCTTCGCGTATGAAGGTGCTTACATCGCTGCTGCACGGCGCGGGCGCGGCGAAAGAGGGGTATTCGATTATCGGTCAGGGCAGAATAGAGCAGATTATGAATGCAAAGCCCGAGGACAGACGTTCGATTTTCGAAGAGGCGACGGGCATCGTCGTGTTCAAGGACAGAAAGGCGGACGCGGAAAGAAAACTGAATTCGTCGAAGGAAAATCTGTACGTGTTCGCTCAGCGCATGCAGGAGGTCGAGCGTCAGATAGGACCTTTGAAGCGCGCTTCGGAAAATGCGCTCAAATACAGAGAGCTGTATTCGCAATTAAGACATCACGAAATGAATTTGTACATAGTCCGCCACGACAGCGCGGCGGGCGAAAAGGAAGCGCTTAACGCCAAGGCCTTCAAAATAGCAAACCGTATTAACGAGGTTACGGCGCTATCCGAAAAGCTGCTTTCCGAATATCAGAACCGTCGCGACGAGGTTGCCGCAGCGGATAACGAGTTACGTGATTTGAATGAACGCCTGCGCCGTTACGAGGTCGGCATCGAGCATAGAAGCGGTGAAAGCAAGTTGTTTACCGAAAAGGCGCGTTCGGTCAAGGCAAAGCTTGCCGCCGCGCAGGAGGATATTGCATATTCATCTAAGCGTATAGACGACATCGACAGAGAGATAAGAAGGGCGGACGCCTACGCTGAACGCAATGGCGACAGAATAAATAACCTACGTGGTCAGACGGATACTTTCCGTGCCCAGCTCGACGAGCTTGCGCAGAAAATCGCCAACTACGAATATATGACGGGCGAGCATAGAAAAAAGGTGCTTGATACCTTCAAGGACCTTTCGGAAATGCGGCAGAATATGGGCTCGCTTTCCGCGCAGAAGGATTTGCTTAAAGAGAGGCTTGCCGAAATTAACGCGGAAATGGAAAAGATACACGCCCGCCGCGACGCTGTCAGGGGTGAGTACGACGCCAGTATCGAGCGTAGTAAGACGCTGAACGGGTTGCTGGGTAACGAGAACGAGCTGCTTGAACAGGCGGAGGCAAAAACGCGCGAGGTCGAGGAAAAAATTCAGCAGTTAATCCGTCAGACCTACGATACGCAGGCTCAGATAGCAAGCCTTAACGACAGTCTGACTACCTGCCGCGCCTTGCGCGACAGGTTCGACGGATATACATATTCGGTCAAAAAACTGCTCAGTCAGGCTAAAAACGACTTGTATTTGTCGGAAAAAATTGCGGGACTTATCGCCGATATAGTACGCTGTGACGGCGATTACGAGGTAGCTATCGAAACGGCGTTCGGCGGCGCAATGCAGAACGTAGTCACGAATTCGCGCGACGACGCAAAGGATTTAATCGAGTATCTCAAACGCACGCGCGGCGGTCAGGTTACTTTTCTGCCCATAGACGCGCTTCGTCCGAGAGTTGAAAACAACGAGATTAAGTCTGCTGTGCGCGATACGGGAGCAATCGGATTTGCGATTAATCTCGTCAAATACGACAAGAAGTTCGAAAACGTAATACATAATCTTTTGGGCAATACTCTAATCGTCGACAATATTCAAAATGCCACGCAGATAGCACGCAGATACCCGCGCGCATTTAAGATAGTCACGCTTGACGGCGACGTCATTTCGACGTCCGGTTCTATGACGGGCGGCTCCAAACGAGAAATTGCGGGTAACTTGCTTGCAAACGAGCGCAGAATACAGGAAATAGAAGAAAGTATACAAAGCAAAAAACAGTCGCTTGTGCGTATGGAGGAAAAGCATAAAGAGCTGAACGGCAAAAAGACGGACGCGGCGACTGAACAGCAGCAGCTTATAAAGCGCTTGCAGGATGCACGCATGGAGCTTGCCGCAGTCACCGAAAAGCAGGCATCGCTACTTGCCGCGGTTACCGACGCAGAGAGCGAGTACGCTGCATACGGGCAGTCCCAAAAGGCGCTTACCGACAGACTTTCGGGACTTGACAGCGAGTATTCGGGAATAAGCAAGGGCGCAAGCGATTTGACCGAACAAAAGGACAAGGCGTCCTCTGCAATGGACGATATGTCCGCCGAATATGACAAGCTGGTTGCCGAGCGCAGTGAAAAGACCGAACGGCTGAACGCGTTGCTTGTGGAAATTGCGTCTCTCGAAAGCGCAATAAAGTCGGGCGAAGAGAACGTAAAACGCCTCAACGTAGAGCGGGCTGAGCTTTCCGAACGGCTTGAAAGTACCAAGGCGAGCATACCGCAGATAGAGGCGGAAATGCAGAGCTTCACCTCCGCCGCGCAAAAGGCTGCGCTTTCCGAAGAGGAACAGGAGGTTGTTGCAGACCTCAACCGTCAGGTAAGCGAGGTTCAGAAGCGCAAGGACGAGCTTAACCAGCGCATAATGCACTACGACAGCGAGCGTCTTGCCGCTTATAAGGAAAAGGAAGAACTTACGCAGGAGCAGAGCAAGCTTGCGCTTGCGTTGCAGAAGATTGACAGCGACCTCGAATATTTGCAGACCCGCATTTCCGAGGAATACGGCGAGGATTACGAGGGATGTCTTAAATTTAAGGAAGAGGGCTACGACACCAGCTCGTCGGGTCAGACTATCTCGGGACTTAAAAGAGCGATTACCATGCTCGGTCCCGTCAACCACAACGCAGTAGAGGAA
>CATJZR010000013.1 GCA_949745625.1 uncultured Eubacteriales bacterium
ATTACCGGAAAAATTGACAAAAATAGGTGCGTCTGCGTTTTTCGGTTGCTCCGCTTTGACAAGCGTTGCGGTTCCCGATACGGTAACTGATTTGGGTGAAAGCGTCTTTGCGAATTGCGTCAATCTTACTACGGTTACGCTTCCGAATGATATAGGCTCGATACCGGCGTACCTGTTCCAGAATTGTTATAAGCTCAGCAATTTCGATATTCCCGATACGGTTACCGAGATAGGTAAATATGCGTTAAGCAACTGTATTGCTCTTGATAAAATTACGGTTCCTTCTGGTGTAACGAATATCGGCTTGAATGCTTTTTACGGGCTTGACGGTTTAACTCGTATTAATTATTTTGCTGTCAACGCTTCGGTTGAGGCGGCTCCGTTTGCTATGTCGGCGGATGCGTACGGGCGTTCGGGCGGCATCGAGGTATACATAGGCGACCCTTCTATGAACGCGGTGACCAGGCTTCCCCAAAGACTTTTCGCTGGACATAAAGCCATAACCAAAGTGCTTTTCAGAAATGTTAATTTACATAATGGCGTTCAAGACTTTGGCACCAATGTTTTTAACGGGTGTTCGTCTCTTGCCGAAGTACAGTTCGGCGATATGTGCAATATTTCGGTAATAAATGAGGGGGCTTTCGAAGACTGTATTTCACTTCATACGGTCAAACAAATCGAAAAGATTAAGCTTGAAACGATAGGGGCGCAGGCATTCTACAACTGCCGTTCATTAAATACGATAATTATAGGCGCCGAGGTTACTGGAATAAACAACAATGCATTCTTTGGTTGCGAAACGCTTATCGAGGTGAAGAATCTTTCGCGATTAAAGATAGAAGCAGGAAAGGAAAATGTGAACGACGGTAAGGTAGCGCTGTATGCCAAATACGTCTACGGTACGGGCGGCAGCTCGAGAATTTCGACCAATCCGAGCGGTTACGTGTTCTACGCCGATACGACTGTTGGCGCTTCCGAGGTTTTGCTGATAGGATATATCGGTTCGGAAACGGCGTTAATGCTGCCGAGCGGCTATAATTCTTATACCTATAATATATATAAATCGGCATTTAAAGGTAATACCGAAATTACCAGCATCGGCTTCTCGGGTAACGCCGCAAGCACGACAAATGCAAAGAAAATAGGAGAATCGGCTTTCGAGGGCTGTACCGCGTTGACCAGCGTGGATTTACCCCGGGGGTTAGAAGAGGTAGGAGCAAACCTTTTTCAGGGGTGTACTTCGCTTACAAACGTAAACTTCAACTCTAACGACAGGTTGTCTACGGTTTCGGACAATATGTTCAGAAATTGTAACGAACTCAGAACGATTGAAATTCCGTCCAAGGTCAAACTGATAAACACCTATGCTTTCAGCGGCTGTTCGGAGTTAAGAACGGTTACTTTCGGCGGGAACGTTGTGCAGACGGTCAAGGGACACGCATTCGACGGTTGCAGCTCGCTGACTGCAGTTATGCTGCCTTCGTCTGTCACAGTGGTTGGGGCGGGTTGCTTTGAAAATTGCTCAAGTCTTAAATTCGTATACCTTCCCGACGGTGCGGATTTTAAGGCTGACGCTTTTAAAAACTGTTCGCCGGAATTGATACTTATTTCCAAAGACTTTACCTGCTATAATCAGGATAAAACTAAGGCGGCACTTAAAGCCTTTGCGGACGACGGCAGACTTACTTATTTAGTCAAGTTGAAGCTTATGTATGCAGACGGTTGCGCCGAGCATACCGTAAATAAGCTTTACAATATGCCTGGCGACCTTTCGCAGAACACGACTACACTCATTTGGTCGTCTACCGGACGTATGCCTATTCAAGGCGGGCACGACGATACTCAGATTTACGTCGAATCGGTATGGTTCGAGGAAGACAGTTATACAACGCAGGTCGGTATCGACGGGCTTGCGCAGAAGCTTTCCGTCGAAGGGGTTTCCGAAATCACGCTTTATGCAAGATATTTTGCTCATCCGAATCTGACCGTTCCGAACGACGTGGCTTACGAGGTCGGAAAGAATTATTCTGTAAAGGAGTTGCTTACCCAGATTTTCAGGGAGGACGGAAAAGCCATATCGGCTGCACGTGCCGAGGAATTGACGAGAACGTTTAGCTTCAGCATAATTTCTCATGCGTTCGTAAACGGCACGCCCGACGGGGAGTGGAGCTGGGAAGCAGGCAAATTAATTACCGACGCAGGTACCTACGTTCTCAGCGTCACGCTTCCCACCGACGGCTCGTATGGTGGTTGGGCAAACAGCAAAACAGTTGAGTTTACCATTACGGCGGGCACTGTTGATATAACCGATTTGCTTGTTTGGAAGGCGCTTGCGCCAGACGTAACCTTAGACGGCAGCGGAAACCTTGAAACCGAGACGTTGTATTTCTATAACGGTACGCATACTCCTTATCTTGAAGAGCTTGAAAATCAAACTCCCACCGAGAAAGTAAATAAATCAAATTCTTATACCATATATACAGGAAGTAAAATTACCGTAAGGCTTGAATGGATTGACGATATTCACAACTACGGCAGCATAGGCTCTTATTCCGGTAACGAACATACAGAGGCCGGCACCTACGACGCAACCGCAATACTGTCGCCTTTCAATAATTACATATTTACTTACAGAACAGATACGGCGACTCTGTCAAAGCTTAATACTCTCAATCTTGAATTTGCTTATGGCGAAAACGGTACGGTTATCGTCAAAAAGAAGTGGTACATTGCTATTTCCAATGTTAACCAACTGCTTTCTGCCGACGAGAACGGCGGTTTATTCGACATACCCGCAGAATTTAACTACGGTGACGGAAGTCAGATTCCTCTTAGACCTGAGCTTTCGAAGATACCTCTTCAGGCGCCTGAAAAACTTACATTTACACTCTCCTTTACGGACTCGGACGGAAGCGTTTTGGCGTTTAACGACGGTAAAAAAATAGCAATCACGGAGTACGAAAAATATTTCAATTCTTCGATGCCTGCAGGGAGTTATATTGCTAAATTCTTTATTGCGGAAGGTATCGACGAAAACGGAAGCATAGTAACTGGCGACCCTCAGGGTAAAGAGTTCAGGTTTACGGTCAAAGAACTTAACGTAACTAAGACCGACGTGAATCAGGTAAAGGGTATGCTTTCGAATATTGACGTTCCCTATACCAACAATGCGCTTAATTTTGCCGGTGCGGATGCTGTAGCACTGCTCAATAGGCTTTATCCGCAGTCGACACCCCACTCCAACTATATCTGGGCAGGTTATTCGGAATACTACATGCCATTTGAAATCAGATACAGAGTGGTAAGGCTCGGCGAGGAAAATACCGACGAAAATTACTATACCGAAGACGAGTATGCTAACGGCGGCTCGGGTATGGTTAAGCCTCAGGCAATCGGTTCTTACACGATATATTATATAATAAGCGCGCCTAATTACAGCGGAACTATATCGGGTAGCTACAAGCTGAATATAACGCATACGTTAAAGCCCGTGCTTCCAGCATTTGATTATGATGGAAGCAACGTGTTGAATAGCGTTATAAGAAACCTCGAAAGAACTGTGGGGTTGGAATACTTCGATATTTACACTATGCTTGACTATTCCAAGCTTTCCGAAAGCGATTCGTTGAAGAGGGAAACGATAAGCGCGCCCGATTCGCTAAGAATAAAGAACATGTTTAACCTGAGCAAAAACGACGCGTATTCCGAAATCGGCACGCATAAAATTTTCCTTAAAATCAAAGAGGGATACGTTTCCTATATCAAATGGGACGAGGCAACCACCGACGGATACCTGTATTTGACGATAGATATTATCCCTTCGGCAAATTCACTGTTTGTTAAGGAATGGGAATTCGGCAGGTTTAACGATTCAGTAAATGCACCGGAATTAAAGGTTTCTTACGGAGCCGGCACGGAATATGCGTTTATAATGAAGCTTAAAAACGGAAGCAGCAACGATACTTATTTCTATTATACCAATCCCGTGCTTAGCGCAAGCATTCCTGAGGGTCACGCGTTTAAGGACGCGCCTGTCGGCGAATATTTACTTAACGCTCATGCTACGGTTAACAATCAAACGATGTTCAAAATCGAAGATTACGGCGTTACGGTACATAAAATAAACATTGATTTTGCAAAGGCCCCTTATCTCGGAGGTTGGACTTACGGACAGCTGAAATCGGATACTGACGTGGATAGTCAAATTAAAGCGGTACTGGCGATGGGTGTCGGTATCAATCCGGAAATTAAGAACGAAATCGTTATAAAGTATAGCACTGCTGCAAATTACGAAGAAGGCAGGACGCCAGTTTCAAGTATTGCGGCTCTTGCCCAAAACGGATATCTCCCCAGCGGGGAATATTACGCTATTCTTACTCGCGAGGCGGACGGAAATTACGAGACGCTCAGTTATGCGATTAAGTTCTCGGTGCTTAAAGCCCCCAACTATTGGATTACCGCGCCTGAAGACAAGGTTGTGGCGGGAATAACTACCGAAACGATTTTCGATTTGTTTAAAACGGTTTACGACGCTCGGGCAACGGTTAAAATAGAGCTTAAAGCCGAGGGCGGCGAGCAGTGGCGTAACGTAAAGGATAAAGATTTTCCTTATGCAAACGTTTCGGGTGGCATAATCGACGGCACTTATCAGATGCGTATTACGGTTGGCGGCGAGGATTTTGCTGAATTGCAGCAAACCGTTTCGTTGAAGATAGATTCGGCTGCGGTTGAAATACCTCCCGATACAAACGGCGGGACGGATGTCGCGGAGGACGGAATTTCAGACGTCGCAGTTATCGTTGCCACAGTCATTCTGGCGGTCGTGTCCGCGGCGGTTATCGCTGCGGGTGCGGTAATAACCGTATTGAGAAATAAAAAAGCGAATGCCGAATATTTGAAGACGGTTAAGTCTGAAATGAAGAGGAGGTAAAAGAAATATGTTAAGTATACTTGCATCTCGCGGATTGTTTATGGGCTTAATTGCAATGGTGGCGGTCGTCGTCGCGCTTTGTATCGGATTTGCGGTTTTGATGATTTTAAAGCCTATCAAAATAAAAAAGACCATTGAAGCCGACGCAGTGAAAAAGGAGCTGTATCGGCGCGAAACCGAGCTCGTGGTTAAAATAATAACCGAAAAAGCAGAGGGCGAAAAAAGAGAAGAGCTTATAAACTCTCTTCGTCGCGTAAGGTCGGCGGAAACGATAGTGGAAGAAATTATTCGCAACGAGAAGACGGAAAGGGGTATAGCGGAAAAGCCGAGCGGCGGCGCAAAGCGTCCCGCAGGCGTTTCTGCCGCACAGCGTAAGCCCGTCGCCACGTCCGCCGCCGAAGACAAAAAAGCTGAGTCATCTGCAAAGTTTGCGCGGGCGGAGAAACCCTCTGATAAAAAGAAGAAGGACAGCAAGGAATTCGAGCCGACCGTAGAATAACGAAAAAAGCAAACCGTTGAGGTTTGCTTTTTTTATTTGTCTAAATGTGTATAAGTTAACATTAGTTGGATATTCTGGCAGAATTAATTAGCAGTTCAAGGATTTGGCAAACGGTAAAATTGTTAATAACTGAACTTCTTTGTTTTTTCAAAAAACTCAAAAAACGCGCAAAAATTGCCTAAAAACCCATAATTTATGCGCAGAAAGTATTTTCACCACAATATATTGTGTATATGAGTGTGTATATCTACTATTTTAAAAATTTTGTCAAAAAGGCTTGAAAATCATGACAGTATTTGTTATACTTGTTTATAGCTATAGTAGGCGCATTATATACTTTTATCATTTAAAGGTGATTTTATATGAAAAAAATCAAGAGATTTAATAAATTACTTATATGTCTGCTGATGCCGATAATGTGTGTTTCGTTGGCGTACGGACTTTGTACATCAAATAAAAGCGCTGGGGCAACAACCTCGTATCCTTACAGTCCTACTCTTTCCAGGGCGCTGTTCAGTTACGAGACTTACAGCTATGACAAGGCGGCTTTGGATGACCTTGCACGGGCGGTACTTGATAAGCAGGGCGATAATAATACTACCATAAGCACGCTGATTTCGAATATTAAGAGCAGCGCCAAGACTCACGGTAAATCTATTTCTCAAAAAAATATAACCGTAGCCTACGGAAAATACGGTCTTACCAGCAGCACCGAGGCGAACGACCTTGTTTGGATGCCTGTCTATATGTCAACCAACAGGTCGGGCGATGCTATTCTTACCTTGTACCTTGCGGCAACCGGCGGTCCCCGTTCGGGACAGGAAAAAGACGGTTTTACAAATGTCGATTTGAAGGCCGGAGTGCCTGGTCAGGGGCAGTATACCGATAAAATAAATTGCGGTGCGCCCAGTAATATGTACGGCGTGTCATATCTTCGTTCCGTAACTCTCGGCAACCAAACCAAATATATGAGCTACGACAAGGACCATTCGGCGAGCTATACCGAAAATAATGGTAAAACTCTCGAGTCTTCGCAGAGTCATAAGTATATGGACTTTGTAACGTATAACGAAGTCTCTGGTAAGGATAAGGTGCCCTCAATGGGCTATTTACACGAGGATTTGGCAACGCCCTCGGAAATGGTTTGGCAGTCATACGAAAGCTACGCCGAATTTATCGGGGAAACCGGTGAAATAGTTAACGGTAAGGGCGACGGTGTGCAGGGCGGTGGTGCCGACTGGTCAAATTATTGCTTCCCTAACGAGGCGTATGATGCGCCGAGAAGCTACACGAAAACCGTCGGTACGAGCAATACTACGTATACGCCAGTATATAACAATTCAAACTTCGATTATAAGAATAAGCCGCAGTACGGAGACTGGCAGAACGACAAGGTCTGGCTTCCTTCGCTTACCGAAGTCGGCACGGGAGACTGGGATGGCGGCGAAGTAAATACTCTCAACGGATTATGGCAGCTAACCGCCGAGGAGAGAGGTAACGCTAAAAATGCGGGTCCTGCTTGGCTTAGAACCGCCAACACCGTTTACAATATGGATGGCGCTGGTTACAGCACTTACTCGATTTTCTGTTGCGAAGAGGACGGGTCTATCGGTACTCATTCTCTTAAGGAAAGAGATATTGCAATCCGTCCCGCAATACACTTAAATCTTGATAAGGCATTTAAAAAGATTAATCCCCCCGTTGCTTTACCCGAAACCGTTACCACGGATTATATAGGTGAAGAAATTGCAATTTCGGATACGTTGAATAACGTGCCCTCGTCAGAAAAGTGGTACGTTAACGGCAAAATGCACGTAAGGTTTTTCCCTAATGCCGACTGTAACTTGCAGGAAGAGCTTGCGCCTTTGAACGCAGGTACCTATTATATGAAGGTCTATCTGTCAACGGCGGACCTGTATTTCGTAAAAGCGCCGATTACGCAGAGGGATAAAGTAGTTAAATTAGTCGTCGAGAAAGCAATGCTCGGTGTCAAGTGGTCTTATACGAATAACCGCGCAACGGATTTAAAACTCGTTGAGGGGACGGTATATGACTGGGACAAAAAAATAGGCATGGAGCCGCAGATTGGCATCAGGTACGAATCTGCAACTGGGCAGGGCGTTCCGTTCTACGATTACGACGACCTGCTGCGCGATACCTATTTTGGCTACGGATATATAAAGAATTCAGATAAATATAACTTCAACTACGAGCTTTACGATGTTGACAATCCCGATTTGATTGATAACAAAACCAAGCTTCCCATAGTTAAATCGGACAGTTTTGCTGTAGGACGTAAAATTCTCAAAATGCCGTACTTCTACGGATATGGCGAGGAAGAACATGAAATTCAGCTCAACTATGCCAGTGACCAGTACGTTCAGCTTGTCGGGGCAAGCGAGTATTTTAATATTACAGTTAAACCGGAGCTAGGGAAAGGAGAAGTTACCGAGCTCGGCGTTTCCGACGACGGCTATCTTACTTTCAAGATAACCGAGCGCGACACCTACACATTTACTGTCAGGTTTGAGAATAACGACCAGTTTACCTGGTTCGGCAGCGATTACGATTTCGATAAGAACAATAACGATACCGGAGCTGACTGGACGGAAAGAACGCTTGTCGTGAACGTCGTTGAGACTAAGGTTGACGTTGAATACGTCAACCTGCCTGCGGAGTGGAATACAATTACGAACGTGACTTTCAGTCTTGACGTTCGCGGTATATACGGACTTACCGGCAGCGATATCGTTCAGATGCGCGTATATTATGTCGACAATAAAACCGGAAGGCAGAAAAACCTTACGGCGGAAGCCGACGGTACCTATAAGCTTAACGGCATTGCAGCGGGCGATTATACTATGTACGCTACGCTTGCCGACCCGAGGTTCGAAAACAACTACTATATGGACCCCTCGTATAAAATGCAGAGGTTCAACGTGGTTCAGACGGTATCCTCGCTAAGCGATAACGATATAAAGTGGTTCTATAATCATAACGGGATAGAAAGTGATGTTTTCGGTTTTGCTGACCACGACACGGAAGAGACTGCAATAGAATTCGATTACGACGGCGGATATTACGTTTTTGCTTTGACGCTGGATGAAGACGAGTTGCATGACAAATACTACGTTAAAGCAAGATATACTGGCGACGTTTTTGTGAAAAATGCCGGATTGCATTCGGTTACCGTATCTATTACGGCTTTCTATAAAAACGTACAGTTCGACGACGTCGACTATACTATTTATTTCAGAATAAAGCCTGTTAAAATCGATTTATCGAATCTCGAATGGGATTACGATATGAGTAACCCGCCCGTATACAACGGTGCGACCAAAAAGATACAGCTTACAGCGGCTTCGCTTGAGCTGTACGAGGGACTAACCGCGAAATATGAGTGCAACGGCGATGCGACTGCCGCGGGGAATTATGTGACCTCCGTTAGCTTTATTCTTTCGGGTGACTATGCGATAAATTACGTGCTTCCCGTAGCCGATGATATAAATTCCTACGACGGCGAATTTGCGTTTACTTGCGAATGGCTTTTGGCGAAAGCAAAGCTTGCCGTGGAATGGAACGAGCCTGTTGACGGCGTTTCGTCGGGACAGCTTTTCGTACCAACGCTGAAAACGGGTGCCGAGTACGTCGACTACGTTTTCGAGCGTAAGGTTGGCGACAGCTGGGTTGCAACGGACAGCTTGACGGCAGACGGAGCGGCGGAAACATACCGCGTAAAGGCTAAGCTTAAAGCTGCCTATGCGAATAATTACGAGCTTGAGAACGATACGCCCTGCGAATTCGAGGTGACGTCAGGCAAGCATCCCGTATCTATACATTTCGAGCACGATGGCGAAGTCGTTGAAGACGGTGCCGAATTCCCCTATAACGGTCTACCGGTAGTTCTTACTCTCGAGGTGGATGTGGCGGGTCTTGCGGTCAAAGAATACTCTTTCAAATATTATTCGCTTGACGGCGGAAGGACCGAGCTTGACGGCGAACCCTTTGAAGTAGGCTCATACGCGGCTGTTGTAACTGCCAAATACGGTACGGATACTTATATATCCAACGAGAGCAGTACGGAAATTCAGTTTAATATCGTCAAGGCGGATTTCGACCTGTCGCAGATTTTCTGGATTTACGAGCACGGCAACAAAATAGTTGCAGCTACGTTCGACGTCGAGCAGGGTAAATGGGTTGACGAACTTGGCAGAGAAGTTCTATTCTCTTTCGAGTACGACGGCACCCCTCACGTGCTTAAAGTTTCATGCTTGCAGGAATTTGCTAATCCCGATGATTTTCTTACGGTATCATCGCTTCGCGGACATACCGCAACAGATGCCGGTTCGTCTTACACCGCGCTCGTAACATTTGACTTCAACGACAATCACTATAACAGCCCTATTTCTTCGGGCTTCCCCGGACAGCTTACGTGGGAAATAACCAAGAAGCAGATTGATTACGGCAAGGTGCGTTGGGGCTATCTCGATAAGGATGGAAAAGAAAGGGATTTCGATTTCGAAAATGACGCGTTTATGTTTACGCGCGACGAAAACGGAGTAGTCGGTATAACCGTCCAGCTTATCGGGCTTCCTCAGGGCGTGCAGGATTTAATCAGCTATAAGACGCAGGACCTTACCGTAAAGGACAGTCCTACGACGGACGGCAACACGCGTTCGGCAATAGGTGAATATCTTACAAGCTTTACAATCAGCGGAACGTGGAGCGACCCCAACTATGTTGAGTTCAACGCTCAGGATTTTCCCAAAACAATTCCCGCACTTTGTACCTGGCAAATTGTCCGCAGGACACTTTCAAAGATAGATTATCAGGACGGCTTTGCCAAATTCGACGACAGGGTTCATGACGTTGTAGAGCTTTTGAATATTCCCGAAGACGAACTCTACTATATTTCTATAGATATTACGTTCGTTGATTCGGCCAACAAAAATGTTTACAATAATTATCCTGGCTATGATAACGTGCCTAATATGATTTATCATGCAGGTACGTACGACATCAGAGTTTACGAGTTGGTCGGTTTAGACGAAATTCCCGTAATTTGGGACTTTATCAGAATAACGGTTGCCAAGAATGAGCTTCACGTGTACTGGGATTTGAATGGGTCTTACCCCGTAGCGCGCGCCAAGAATATTTATGCGACCGATATGCTCGGTACAAAATATTTCAATAAAAACGATGCGGAGGTTCCTCTTGCTTATGTAAAATCCACGAAGGGCGAAACCTTCTATGCGGTTGCGTGCGTTACCGATGCGTATGAAAAGAACGTCGATATTATTATGGACGGCGACGAAAGGGTCAACTTTACTTATCACCCTTACGACCCCGACGATTTCGAAGGGACGCCAGTCGTTCTGAAGTATCCCAAAATGACGAACGACCATATCGAGTATACCGGTGAAAAAATCACGTTCAGCATTGACGCATGGGAAACCTATTACAGTAAATATTTATATATATCTGACGGAGAGCTTGAACAGACGGCAGAGGGCGAGTACCACGTAATGCTTCGTTTCAAGAAAGAAGCAAACGCATATTGGGAAGAGCCTGCCGAGGACGAGGATTATAACAGAAATTCGTATCTCCTTACGTTTTACGTCGACCCGCCTTCGAGATGGGGACTTGAATATCCCAATATCAATAAGAATCGCGTTGACTATACGGGCAGCGAAATCGAGTTTACAATAACTAACTGGCTTACCATAAGCAAGTACGTCAATTACGACGTTATCTTTAAGGGCGAAAATATCGGCAATCAGACGACTTTCAGAAACGGTGTGTTTACGTTTATCGATGCGGGCGTCTATACGATTATATTCACTATCCCTGATGACTCTATCGGCTACTGGGTAGAAAATCCCGACGCAGAAAAAGCTCCGTATTCTATACAGCTTATGATTTGGGACGAGAATAATCCTGTCGAGCTGCCTAATCCTACACTCAACAAGACTTCGGCGGAATATACCGGCTCTGCGTTGCAGTTCAGGGTGCAAAA
>CATJZR010000014.1 GCA_949745625.1 uncultured Eubacteriales bacterium
AATCGTTTACGCGAAATAGAAGAAGAAATGCAAGCGGAGTATGAAAAAGAAAATCGTCCACAGGAAACGGAACAACCTAAGCCGACAAACAGCAAATGGAATTGGGGGAAGTAATATGTAGAAAATAAGCAAAAGTCGTATTAATATTCGCATAATGCTTGACTCTGAAAGCCGACTGTGCTAAAATATATACAATCGTATATATACGACAAATATTTTTCACGAGGGTTTGGTTATGGAAAGCAACAGAAAGGTAAAAGACAAGCGTTACGAGGAACGGCATAAGGCAGAACGAAAAGCCAAATGTATGGTTTGGGGAACGAGCATACCGAGAGAGAAAGCCGAGAAGATAAACGAATTTTTGAAAAGATACGGCTATACAAAGGTAGAGCTTATACAAGCGGGCTATGAAGAATTGTTAGCCCGACACGATACCGACTTTGCAAAGTTAAAGGACGGTTACGACGATTTTTTCGGTTTTGAGGAAATCGATAAAAAGAAAACCGAATAACTATCAAATCTTTTCGCAGGAGGAGGAAAACGCGATGGAAAGAGAACATAGTATTCAAAGCTATAAGGACGCGGAATAATTCCGAGTTAATGTCCGAATAAGGGTACTTGAACAAAAAGCAAAGAACAGAGCAATATGAAATTAACGGTACGGTATATACCGTAACCGTCGAAGAAAACGAAAACGCCAATACAACGGCGTTGGATATTATAAAGAGATTGGTCAGTCAGAGAAACGACAGATTAATCCGAACAACTGAACGAACTTGCTGTTTGCCGACTAACGGAGGTAAAAAAGTATGTTAGGAACACAAACGGCTGTAACAAAAATTAAACAGGTAGGAGGTAACAAAATAACTGCGCTCTACTGTAGGCTGTCCCGCGACGATGAACTGAGCGGCGATTCCAACAGTATCGTACATCAGAAAGAAATACTCTCGGCGTATGCGGAAAAGCACGGCTTTGGGAATACACGGTTTTACGTGGACGACGGATATTCGGGAACAAACTTCAATCGTCCGGACTTTCAGAAAATGATGGAAGACGTGAACAGTGGACTTATCGGGACGATTATAGTAAAGGATATGTCACGCTTCGGCAGGGACTACATAATGGTAGGTTACTATACCGAAATAATGCTGCCGCAAATGGAAATACGCTTCATAGCGGTAAACGACGGAGTAGACAGCGAAAACCAAGCGGATAACGACTTCACACCTTTTCGGAACATCATCAACGAGTGGTATGCAAAGGACACAAGTAAGAAAATCCGTAGCGTTCTAAAAGCCAAAGGCAATTCGGGCAAGCATTTAAGCGTTATTCCACCGTTCGGGTATAAGAAAGATCCGCTCGACAAACAGCATTGGATCATTGATGAAGAAGCAGCACAAATCGTGAGAAAGATATTCCGTATGTATCTCGACGGAAACAATATGGGCAGTATAGCAAGACAGCTTACAGCCGAAGGAATAGAAACGCCCAAGCTGTACGCCGAGAATAGAGGAATAAGCCACTACAAGGCGGCGACATATCCCGAAATATGGAGCAGGATTTCCGTAGAGTATATTCTTTCAAACTACGAATACACAGGGAGTACGGTTAATTTCAAAACAAAGAGAAAATCATTTAAGAACAAGAAACAATGGATACAAGCGAAAGAGGATTGGGCGGTGTTCGAGGGAACGCAAGAAGCGATTATAGACAAAGAAACTTTTGAAACGGTGCAAAAGATGCGTAGCACAAAACGCGCTTATACCAAGTTCAACGAAGTCAATATCTTTTCGGGGTTACTGTTTTGCGCCGACTGTAAAGGCAAAATGACGATACGCCGCAGAAAGGACGACAGACGGAAAGATGCGTTTATTTGCTCGACGTACCGTAAAAAGAAGAAAGGGCTTTGTACCGAACATGCTATTAAGGTAAGCGATCTTCAACAAATCGTACTTGAAGATATACGCAAGGTTTGTGCGTATGTAAGAGAGTACGAAACCGAGTTTGTAGAAGATTACCGTAAATGCTCGGCACGAGAAAGCGCAAGCCTATTGAACGCGGCAAAGAGTGAAATCAAGAAAGCGGAGAACAGGCTATTCGAGATAGAGCGGATAATAGTAAAGCTCTACGAAGAAAAGGTTTGCGGCACAATGCCCGAAGAACGGTTTAACCTTCTTGCACAAAACTATGAAACCGAGCAAGCGGAGTTAAAGCATAAAGTTGAAACGCTCAAAACCAATCTGTCGTCTACCGAGGAAAGTGAAAAGAATGTGTTAAAGTTTATTGCCATAGTAAAGAGCTATACCGAAGTAACCGAACTGACGCCCGAAATCTTAAATAGCTTTATAGACAAGATATTTATAGGCGCGCCGCATAGAGAAAACAAAAAGCGGTTGCAAGAAGTAAGAATTGTTTATAAGCTAATCGGTGCGGTGAATATACCGCAATAACAAAGAAACGTGTGATTGCCTTGGGGATAATATAAAAAATCCCCAAGGACAATTAGCACATTGTAAACTTCTGTCGCAAAATCCGCGCGCTTCTTGTCTTGCTTCTCCGCATTTTTTGAGTGTAATGTATGAGCGACTTTTTCAACGCCGTTTACGAATACGTTAAAACCGTGCCGCGCGGCAGGGTCGTCAGCTACGGCGACGTGGCGCGTGCAATCGGCAAGCCCCGTGCAAGCAGACAGGTCGGCTGGGCGCTTCATTCCAATCCCTATTACGGCGTGGTGCCCTGTCATAGGGTGGTGTTTAAGGACGGCTCGCTTGCGTCTGGCTTTGCGTTCGGCGGCAGCGGCGTTCAGCGCGCCATGCTTGAAGCCGAGGGGGTCGCATTTATCGGCGACAAGGTAGATATGAAAACTTACAGGTGGCATTAATTAACGGCGCAAGCAAAATCGCGCTTTTGCGCAGCGCAACCCGATTAGCGCAAACTTGCGCCTCGGCGGTGTGAATGCCCGCAATTTATAATACGTTTGCCCTGAGATTGCGGGCAGAGCGGCAGAGCCGCTGAAATTCACGGAAAATGTTGCACGCAGAATTGCGCAACATTTTCGTGAGGAGGCTGTAATGAGTGGAATTTACGTACATATTCCCTTTTGTAAAAGTAAATGCAGGTACTGCGATTTTGCATCGTTTCCCGATAAAATAGGCTTTGCCGAAAGTTATATGGCTTGTGTGTACCGCGAAATGGCGAAGCGAAAAAGCGAGCTTAAAAACTACAAATTCGATACGCTGTATATAGGCGGCGGCACGCCCTCTGTCGTGGACGAAAATTATATAGCTATGTTGGTTGCGGCGGCAAAAAAGAATTTTGCTCTTTCGCCGTCTGCGGAAATAACCATAGAAATTAACCCGGGCACGGTCAGTGCGGGAAAGGTTGCCGCGTATAAAAAAAGCGGTATAAACCGCTTTTCCGTAGGTCTGCAAACCGCTGTTGACAGTCAGCTCGAAGATATAGGCAGAATACATAATTTAAAGGATTTCGAAGCTTGCGCACGCCTTTTAAAGGGCGAAAATTTCAGCGTCGACATAATGATAGGGTTGAAAGGGCAAAGCATAGCGGATATTGAATACTCGGTTTCCGTTGCTGCGGGCTCGGGTGCAAGCCATATTTCTATGTACGCGCTGACGCCCGAGGACGGTACGCCGATATATACAGATTATTTAAACGGCGAAATGACCGACGGCGACGAGGTTGCGGAAATGTACGGGGCGGGCGTTAAAAAGCTGAAAGAGCTCGGTTTTGAAAGGTACGAGGTTTCCAACTTCTGCAAAAAGGGTAAAGAGAGCAAACACAACTTAAATTACTGGAAAAGAGGCGAATATATCGGCTTCGGCGTTTCGGCGTCGTCGTGTATTAATAACGTGCGCTTTACCAACACTTTTGACTTGGACGAGTATTTCAAGTGCATACTGTCGGATAACTTTGCGGTGATAGACAGCGAAAAAATAGACGAAAAAGGTCAAAAAGAAGAATATATAATGCTTGCGCTGCGCACAGTGCGCGGCATAAATTTAAGCGAGTATCGCAGACTTTTCGGCGTCGGGTTCGAAGAGGAATATGCGGCTACTCTTGAAAAGTTGGCATCGTTCTTTGCAAAAAAAGACGGCTGCATTTTCATTAAGCCCGAGCATTTGTACGTTCAGAACAGCATAATAATCAATTTTTTTAATTAAAGTTAATTTACGGCTTGTAATTTTTTAGAAAAAATTTTCGAAATTGTAAAACGACCGTAGACGCCGCCGTGCAGACGATAATTAATATGACGACGATTACGACTACGATTATAAAAATAGCCGAAGCGGTTAAGCCGCTTCGGCTATTTTTATCCGAGTTGTTTGGTCGCTATCACCGTGCCGCGCTCGCCGTCTACGAGGTAGGCTGTTATGCGCTTTTCCCTGTCGCAAACGCCCACGTAGTAGTAGCAACCGTCGTCGTAAAGCAGGCGCACCATAATTTCCGCAAGGAACACGTCTCGCTGGGTGAGTGAGGCGAACAGCTCGCCGTCGTGCTCGACCGCGCATTTAATCGCTTCCTCGCAGCTTATAACGCCGTCGTAAAGCACGCTTACCGCTGTATATTCCGCGCTCTTGCCGTCGTAGGCAAGCGTAACGGCAACGCTTTCGCCGGTGATGCTTGCGCCCGTGCTCAGATAGTAGCAGTTTTCCACCGACTTATAATTCATTTGCCCGTCGATGCCTGCGACGGATACGTTAACCTCGTCGTAGTTTGTCGGAAGATTTACGAAAATTTCGCAAAAGGAACTGACCTCGCCCTTTATTCCGTCTACGGAATAGGGGGTTTCGCGTTCGGAAACGTATATCTTTATTTCGAATCCGTCGTTCGAATACAGATAGATATTGCTGCGCTTTTCCGAAACGAAGCTTAAATAATCAACCTGCTTTTTGCAACCGCTCAAAAAGCATACCGCCGCAACAGCGGCAAAAAACGCGCACAAAAATTTCTTCATACTTAAATATATTTACTGAATGCGATAATAAGAATATATTTTTTAAACAGTTGCATTTTGGCGCGTGCTATGGTAAAATTATTTTACTTTAACTTATGAACAAGGTCGTAATAAAAGCTGCAACAATCACGGTCGGCGTGCTTGCCGTCGCGGGAATATTGATTTTTTCGCTGTGGATACTTATTTCTCCGCAGTCTATGGCTGCGGTCAGCGAAAGGCTGGGCAACTACGGCTTTGCTGTGACCTGCGCCGATTTAAAGTATAAATATTCGGGCGACAGCTATGACCTTGCGCGCTGCTGCGAGGATAGTATACTTTCGGGTGACGACGACCTTATAATAAAGTACTGCGGTCAGCTGGTCGAAAAAGATGACTTCGACGGGGTTTGCCGCCGCAGGGACGAAGAGCTTGCCCGCACCGAATTCGGCTCATACACTTTAAAATACAATACTTACGTAATCAGTAATCTCGCCGTTTCGCAGTACCGCGTTGGCGACCTTGAAAAGGCGGTAAAAACCGCCGAAAACGGTGATGAGGTAGAGTGCTTCCGTAAGCTCGTAATAGAAATACGGTTGAACGGGTCGGCAAGCGACGAGGCGGCGCTTCTTACGCTGCCTAATAGGCTAGACGCAATAGAATATATAAAGGGGCTTTTAAGCATCCCCTTAAAGTAAATGACCGCTGTGCATTATCGCACGGCGGCTTTTTTCATAACGGCGGTCAGCGGACCGAACAGTGTTGCGCATGTCACGGCGGCGCAGACGGTCTGCGGTAGCATTGCCGTAAAGGACGCGTAGAAATACGCCAGCGCGGTCAGTCTGGAGTATCCGAAAACAAGAGGTGTTATCGCGTCGTCGAGCAGGGTGAATATCACCGTCATAGCTGCGCCCACGCTTGCAACCGCTATAATTTTCAGCGTCTCGTGCCTGCCCGTTACTGCAGAGAAGAACACGAAGTCGTATATCGCGCAAAGTCCTATGCAAAGCGTGAAAACCACCCAAAGCAGCGCTTTGACGGTAACGGCATATATTTCGGCAACCTTTATCGCGTCGGTAAAGTAGCACGCCGCGCATACAGCCGCCGCGCAAATCAGCGCGGTGTTCAATGCTATAAAGCAAAGCGGCGAGGCAAAGCTTTTACATCTCCCGAGCAGCCCCGAAACGGCGGCGAGCAGTGGATAATAAATTAAATAGAGTATTATCACGGTCGGGTAAAATCCGAATACGAAGCACCTTAAAAACGAGAACGCCACCGCGCATATCGTTCCGCGCCGCACGCCGAAAGAAAAGGAAAACGATATTAATATAACAGTAACGATTTCAACGCCCGCAATGAACGAAAAAACGAACTGCGCGCCTATTAGCAGTGCGCAAGTTATCGCGATATATGTAATCTCTGCGGTGAGAGAAATTTTTTTTCGTTCGGGCTTTACCATGAGTATTCGTAGTGCTCGTAAACCAAAGCGTAGGTGCAGTTCTCGATACAGGGCAGCGCGGAAACGCCGTAGCTTGCCTTGTACAGCGTTTTGTCGCCGTATATACAGGTTTCGCCGTCGCCCGCGTAAATTACGCCGTCGTGCACGGTAAAGTCGATATAAGCCGTCCAGGCGTAGCCTTCGGACGAACTCGGCGAGGAGGAAATGACTTCGTTTTCCTTGCCGTTTACCGAGGTTATGAAAAGTCCGTAGTCGCCTTTTTCGCCCTCGTAAGTCAGCTTGCCTTCGCTCTTCAAAAGCGCGAGGTAGTCTTCAAGCGTTTCGTATGTCGTTTCTGGGACGATAATTACGGCTGTTTCCTCGTCTATTACAGTGGTTTTAACGGGTGTTTTCGCGCAGCCTGCGGCTAAAAAGGCAATCGCAAACGCTGCTACAGGAGCGATTTTTTTCATAATTAAATTGTACGATTTTTGTCCGCTTATGTCAACCGTTTGACTTTAATGCCGCGGATATAATATAATGTAACCGAATTATCCGCGCGCGCATATTTATATACGGTATGCAAAAAACGCTATCCGTAATTGATTTACGCGCCGTCAGGGCGAACGCAGAATGGATAAAAGAGCTTGCGTGCGGCAGCGAGTTCTGGGCGGTTGTCAAAGCCGACGCTTACGGGCACGGCGCTGAGGAAGTGTCGCGCAGTATCGAGGATATTGCCGACGGCTTTTGTGTTGCAATCGTAGAAGAGGGTATTTCCTTGCGCGTTGCGGGCATAACCAAGCCGGTGCTGGTGTTTACGCCACCGCTAGACGGCTACGACGCCGCACGGGCAAGGGAATACGGTTTGACTGTTACCGTCAATTCGGCTGAAACCGCGCGCCTTTGCCGTGGCAACGCCTGCCATATAAAGGTAAACACCGGCATGAACAGAATGGGCTGCGGAATTTCCGAACTGTCCGAAATTCTGAATATTGCCGACGACGGCGTAGAGGGCGTATATTCGCATTTGTACGCCCCGCATGACAATATAGCAAGCGCGGCTCAGCTTGCCCTGTTCGAACGGGCGGCGCGCTTTGTAAAGACTTACCGCCCCACGGCGGTTGCGCATCTTTCGGCAAGCGGCGGACTGCTGCGCGGGGGGAGGTACCTTTTCGACTGCGTCAGGGCGGGGATACTGCTTTACGGCTACGCACCCCACGGCTTCAAGGCGGACGTTAAGCCCGCGCTGAAAGTCTACGCGCGGCGCGCGCAGACAACGCAGTTTTCCGGCGGCGGCATAGGCTACAATCGCGCCGGAAAACGGTACGGCGAGCTGGGCGTATATAGGTGCGGCTATGCCGACGGTTTTTCGCGTACCGTACCGCTCGGCGAAAAGACACTGTGTATGGACAGCTTTATTTCCGAAAGCAGCGAGCCTGTTAAGTGCGTTATGGGAAACGCGGACGAGTATGCCGCAAGGTGTGCAACTATTTCTTACGAGGTGCTTACAAGCGTGACGCGCCGCAGCGAAAGGATATACCTACGGTAGTAGGCGCATTTTAGTCGGACAAGCTTTTTAAAAAAAGGATATACTATTATGGAACTCGATTCACGGCAAAAGCGGCAGCGCGTCCTGCTCGAAATTAAGGATTTTCTCGCGGGGGCGGCGTTTCCGTTCATGCTTCAATTAGTGCTCAGCGCGTCGGTAATTCTCTTTGCAGACTATAACGACGAGCCGGTTATTCAGGGCTTCGCGCTTGCCGCGGGCGAAATAATGCTGATTGCCGCATACTTTATTTTCGGCAGACAGAACGGCATTTCTGCATACAGAAAGACGGTTCTTACGCAAAAAAAGCGCGATATGCAGGTTAACGACGTTAAGGTCTACTACAAGACGGGTGAATATGCGCTTTGGAAGGGCTTTGCAATCGGCGCGCTTTCGGTGGTGCCGTTCGTCATCTTTCAGCTTATCGAGTGCGTCGCGCCAAACACGGTATGTGGTTTTTTGCTTAAATATGCGTTTGGCTGGGCGGCTTACCCGTTCATAGTGTTCGGCGTAAAAACGCAGTGGCTTAACTTTATATGGATTGTCATTCCGATAGGCGTGCACGCTGCGTCCTATTACTACGGCGGCTTTAAGGAAAAAAAGCGTCAGCAGGTCGTTGCACGGGCTCAGGAAATCAAGGGCAAGAAACAGAAATGAGAGTAATAAGCGGCAGATACAGAGGTATGACGTTATCGGGATTTAACGGCAACGATATACGTCCCACCGCGGACAGGGTAAAGGAAAGCCTGTTCAATATAATTTCCGACCGCGTTGCTGGCGCGCGAGTGCTGGATGCGTTCTGCGGTAGCGGCAGCCTTGGCATAGAGTGCCTCTCTCGCGGGGCGGAGTTTGTGCATTTCAACGATAAATCGGCGGAAAGCGTCGCGCTCTGCAAAAAAAATTTAATGCGTATCGAGGGAAATTACAAGGTTACCTGCGCGGACTTTTCGCGGGCTGCGGGCGAGTTCGATTTGATTTTTATCGACCCTCCTTACGCTTCGGAAGCGGGTGTTGCCGCGCTAAGCCTTGCCGCGCGGATACTTTCCGGGAACGGCATTGCGGTTTACGAGCGCGACAGAAGCTTTAGTGGTGAAATCGCGGGGCTTGAAAAATACGACGAAAGGAAGTACGGAAGGACTTACTTAACTTTTTTTAAAAGGTCTTAACATGAAAAAATGCGTATTCGCGGGTACTTTCGACCCGCCTACAAAGGGACATAAGCAGATAATAGACAACTGTCTGAAAATATTTGACGAGGTGGTGGTAGCCGTTATGGTCAATACCGCCAAGGCGCCGCTTTTTACAGTTGCCGAGCGTGAGGGGCTTTTGAAAAAGCTTTATGCCGGCGAGGAGCGCGTGAGCGTGGTCGTGTTCGAGGGCGCCGCCGTCGACCTGTTAGAGCGGGAGAATACGCCATTTTACGTTCGCGGCGTGCGCAACACGGTTGATTTCGAATACGAAAACGCGGACCGGTTTGCAAGCAAAAAGCTTAAAGACGATATTATTACTATATACTTCCCGGCAGAGCAGGACAGCCTGCACATAAGCTCGTCGCTGGTCAGAAATTCCTACGCATTTAAAAAAGACTTTTCGCAGCTGATACCTGCCGAGATACTCGCGGACGTGCAAAAAATTTTGAAGGATAAAAATGTTTAACAAAAAGATAAAGATACCCGAACCCGAAGAAATACTCGAAGCTATGCCCATGCCCGCAGCCCTTAAAGCGATAAAGGAAAAGCGGGATAGGCTGGTTTGCGACGTCGTAACGGGCGCAAGCGATAAGCTTTTAATGATTGTGGGACCCTGCTCCGCGCATGAGGAAAAGCCAGTGCTCGACTACGTAGAGCGGCTGGGCAGGCTCAATGAAAGGGTTAAGGACAGGCTGGTCATCGTTCCCAGAATTTACACTAACAAGCCGCGTACTCGCGGCGTGGGCTACAAGGGAATGTTTTCCCAGCCCGACCCCAACAAGTCGGAGGATATTTTAAAGGGCATTTTTGCAATAAGAGAGCTTAACATCAAAGCGATTGAGGCAAGCGGTCTTACCGCGGCTGACGAAATGCTCTATCCGTCGAACATACATTATGTAGACGATTTGCTTTCTTACGCAGCCGTCGGCGCGCGTTCGTGCGAGAATCAGCTTCACCGTCTTGTCGCAAGCGGGATAGAAGTGCCCGTCGGGGTAAAAAACCCGATGAGCGGTTCGATACTGACTATGCTAAATTCCGTCTACGCAGCGCAGAGTCCGCAGGTGTTCAAGCTTAACGGCTGGCAGGTAGAGACGGACGGCAATCCGCTTGCGCACTGTATATTGCGCGGCGCGGTTGACGCGTACGGCAACGACATTCCCAATTATCACTATGAAACGGTAATGCAGGTCTGCTCGGCTTATTCCAAGTCTGACTTATCTAATCCCGCTGTAATAATCGACTGCAACCATTCCAACAGCGGAAAGCAATTCCGCCAACAGGTGCGTATATGCGAAGAGGTAATGCGCAACAGGAATTACGACGCAGATTTCAAGAACACCGTTAAGGGCTTTATGGTTGAAAGCTTTATAGAAGAGGGCAACCAGAAAGAGGATATAGTATACGGCAAGTCAATAACAGACCCGTGCCTCGGCTGGGATGATACCGAGCGGCTTATTTTAAGCGTGGCGGAGAAAGTATAATGGTAACAGCCTATCTCGGTCCCGAGGATAGCTACAGCTATCTTGCGGCAAAAAAAATGACGCCGTCGCACATTCTCAGGGCGTACGACAGCTTTCCGCTTATTTTCCGTGCTCTTGCCTCGGGCGAGGTTGACTGCGCTGTTATTCCCATTGAAAACAGTCTTAACGGCGAGGTCACGCAGAACATCGACCTTTTGCAGGCTTCCGACGGCATCGTGGCGGTAGAGGAGTGCGCGGTTGAAATCGAGCACCGACTTGCGACATTGGGCAAGCCCGAACGTATTAAACGCGTTTACAGTCACCGACAGGCGCTGGACCAGTGTGCCGAATATCTGTTCGCGCACTTTCCAAAGGCGAAGCTTATCGCGGTGCCGTCTACCTCGGCAAGCCTCGAAATGATAAAAACCGACGAGGATGCGGGCATCGTCGGCGCGCACGTCAAAAGAGAGGGGATAATCCTGTCCAAGGCTAATATTGCCGACTGTGCCGAAAACGCAACGGTGTTTTTAAAGCTTGTCCGCGGCGCGGTTGACGGCGGTGCGCGCACCCGTAAAATTTATTTTTCGGTGACCTGCCCCAACGTAACCGGCGCGCTTATAAAGCTTTTGCAAAGAGTTGCCGCACACGGACTGAATATGACGAAATTACAGTCGCGCCCCATCAAAGAGGCGCGGGACGAATTCAGATTTTTTATAGAGGCGGAGGGCGACTATTCTCAGCTTAAATCCGCCGTTGCGGACATATCCGCGGCGGCTCTGTCGTTTAAGCTTTTAGGAGCATATTAGCAGCAACAGTAAAAAGCACGCCGTCGCCTGAGCGAATTTTACACCTACGAAATACAGCGGCGGCACGCCCGCTTTTCCGAAATAGGCGAATTGCTGCATGAGTATAGATGCGCCGCCGAAGGTTATCAAAAAGCCCGCAAGAGGCACGCTGAGCGTTCCGCCTGCGGCGGATAGTGTGCGGCAGCCTACCGTCACCTCGACGAGTCCCAGACTTACCGCTTTGGCGCTGCGCTCGTCTGTGAACAGGGCGAACAACTTTTCGAACGCTATCAGAAAATTGAAGTCGGACAGTATCTGCGCCGTTACTGCGAAAAAGGCGATAAACCCGCCAGCCACGGCGACGGAAACCACCGCACCGTAAAACGAATCGTAAAGCAAGTTGCCCTTTACGGGCGCGCGCTTTAATTCGGCGTCGCCGTTCTTCTTTGAAAAAAACGAGATTATAAGGGCAATAATCAGCACAGACAGAAAATGTGCAAGCAGTATCTTCCAACCCGCCGATTTGTCGCCCAGCATCTTTACGCCTACGCTGCCTATAATGAACAGCGGCCCCGACGTCGAGCAGAGCGCTGAAAGCTTTTTAGCGTCCTTTGCGCTTATGCTGCCGTTTTCGAAGAATTCGAGCACGCATTTCGAGCCTGCGGGATAGCCGGAGCATATACTTATAATAAAGCAGACCGCGGCAGCTGGCGGCAGATTGAATAATCCGGTCACCTTTTTTAACGGCAGCGACGCCTTTTCGGCAAAACCCGATTTTATCATAATAAGCGTTATTACCATAAATGGGAACAGCGACGGCAGCACACATTCCGCCCACATCGCAAAGCCTTGAAGGCAGCTTGATATATAGCGTTCGGGATAGATTATTATCGCGCCCGCAATCATAGTGAGAAGCGTTGCGGGAACGGCGAATTTCAATACGCGGATTAACTTCATAAGTAATATAAAATACTTCTTCAAGGGGGCGAATATGAGTAAAAAATTAGGACTTGCGCTCGGCAGCGGAGGCGCGCGCGGCGTGGCGCACGCGGGCTTTTTGCTCGCGCTCGAAGAAGAGGGGATAAAGCCCTCGTTTATTTCGGGCTGCTCTATGGGCGCGGTAGTCGGCGGCGTGTACGCAAGCGGCGTATCCGCCGAAAAAATGCACGAGGCAGTATTGAAGCTCAAAAAGCGCGATATAATTTCGCTTAATCCCGCAGCTATTACGCAGATGTCAATACTTCGCAGCGGCAAGGTGCGTGACCTGCTTACGGCGCATCTCGCGGTTAAAAATATCGAGGATTTTCCTATTAAGTTTTCTTGCGTCGCAACCGATGTTCTTTCGGGCGGTATGCACCTTTTTACAGAGGGTGACGCAGCTTTTGCCATACAGGCATCAAGCACTATTCCCGCAGTATTCAGACCCGTCAAATTGGGCGATAAGCTGCTCGTGGACGGCGGATGCGTCTGCCGCGTTCCGATAGATACGGTCAAAGCGATGGGCGCGGACGTAGTTATCGCAGTGGACGTACTCAAAAACTGTTCGCAGCCGATAGACGACGTTAACAATATCGTAAGTATGGTTCTGCGCGTGTTCGACATAATGGACGCCCACAATTCCGCGTTGCGTTACGAGCGCGACAGGGATATGTGCGACCTCTTGATAGAGCCGGAAATGAAGGGGATGAGCCAGTACGTAATCAAGGATTTGGACAGAGCGTTCGAAGAGGGGTACGCGGCTGCCAGAGACAATATGCAAAGGATAAAAGAGCTGTTGAATTAATTATGGATTTATTCGATTTAAACGGCAACGAAGAGGGGGCAAAACCCCTTGCCGAGCGCATGCGCGCAAACAATTTAAACGAGTTTGTCGGTCAGAAGCACATAGTGGCGGAAGGCTCTCTGCTGCGCCGCGCTATACTTGCGGACAGGCTTGGAAGCTGTATTTTCTGGGGCCCGCCTGGCACAGGCAAAACCACTCTTGCAAACATAATCGCCGCAACTACACACGGCGAGTTTATAAAGCTCAACGCGGTACAGGCGGGCGTTGCCGACGTAAAAAGAGCGGTGGAAACCGCGCTGAATAATTTGAAGCTTTACGGCAAACGCACCTATCTTATGCTTGACGAGTGCCACCGTTTTAACAAAACGCAGTCCGATAGTTTGCTTCCCGCCATAGAGCTGGGAACGATTATTTTTATAGGCTCCACTACGGAAAACCCGTATGCTTCGATGACTCCCGCAATAGTTTCCAGGTGCAGAATTTTTGAATTTAAACGGCT
>CATJZR010000015.1 GCA_949745625.1 uncultured Eubacteriales bacterium
GCCGTGCGCTTAAAAAAGTAAATATCCCCGACGGAGTGAAGAGTATAAGCGGCAACGCGTTCGGTTCTTGCAGTGCGCTTGAAAGTATAACTATCCCCGTAAGCGTGACAAGTATCGGTTTTCATGCGTTCATGAACAGCTCTGCACTCACTTCGATTAATTTCGAGGGAACAAAGGCGCAGTGGACGGCAATAAGCAAAGGCGAAAGCTGGGATAAAGATACCGGTGAATATACGATTCACTGTACCGACGGCGATATTGCGAAAAGTTAAATTGCGGAATAGTAAAAAGACGGCTTTTGCCGTCTTTTTTCTTTGCATACATAAATGAAATACCCCTCCGCGCAACCGCACGGAGGGAATTTATTTACAAATTATTAAGTTTTACGAAATCATTTCAGTTATCGGCGCACAATGGCGTAAGCGGTTAAAAAACCTTGCAGCTTTCTTTTGCGCAACTTAAAAGCTGCTTAAACTATACCGTTTTCGGGGTCAGATTTCAACCTCTGAAAAGTACATCGGAGTTTACCTTCCTTTTCCTTCTATTACGTGAGCAAAGTAAATCATTTTACTTACCTCCTGCAATATGCTATCCGTAGTATTTCCTTTTGCGGCTTAATGTCGCCCAAAATGCCTTGACCCGCTTTCGCGGCTACTTATATTTCATAATAGCTTACTCCCCTTATTAATGTTGGTACCTAACATTTTCTGTAAGTTATTTTCCTTTTGTACCTTTATTATAGCATGGATTTTTCGTTTGTCAATACCTTTATAAAAAATTTCTTAAAAATTTTTTTATAGCGTAAATTGCTTAACATTATTATAAAATTAGCATATAATGTCTAAGTTAAAATATTTTTACGGGAGATGGATATGGTTGAAGGAGTATTTCACATTGACAGCGGACTGGGGTTTGCAATTATACTTGCAATAATACTTTTATTTACAAAAGTATTGGGCCTTGTTTTCAGGAGAATAGGACTTCCGCAGGTTTTGGGATACATAATAGCGGGCATAATAATAGGTCCCGCCATATTCGGCGAGCTTTGCGGATTTTCGCTTATCGGCCTCAACAAGGCGAACGGTACCGCAAGCTATAAGGCGCTGTTTCTTCTTAACGGCACAGGGGAGGGCGGCGTGTTCTCGATGGGTACGGACGGACTTGCTATATTCTCGAAAATCGGCGTTCTGCTGTTAATGTTCTCGACCGGGCTTGAAACCAACTTGCAGGAGCTTAAAAAGACGGGGCTGGTCGCAACGCTTGTCGCGTGCGCGGGCGTTGCCGTGCCTATGGTGCTCGGAGTGCTTATTTCGTTGCCGTTTGCAAATCTCGGACTGGGTACCGAGAATATTTACAACTGTATTTTTATCGGTGCAATTCTTACGGCCACGTCGGTTGCCATAACGGTTTCGGTTTTAAAAGAGCTTGGCAAAATAAGCTCGAAGCTCGGTACAACGATAGTGTCCGCAGCTATTATCGACGACATTATAGGTATAGTCGTGCTGTCAGTTGTTACGGGAATTGCAAAGTCGGGCGACGCGGGCGATTTAACGGGCTTTGCCTGGTTCAAGGCGCAATGGTGGGGTACGATTATAATGATAATCGCGTTCTTCATCGTGGCTATAGGTATCGGCTTCGGCGTTGCGTATCTGTTTAAATGGCTGGATAAAAAGTGGCCCTCGACTCACCGTATTCCCATTTTCTCGCTTGTTGCTTGCTTCTTCTATTCGTGGCTTGCCGAAGAGGTTTTCGGTGTTGCGGACATCACCGGCGCATTTCTTGCGGGCGTCGTTCTCTCTACGTCGCACAGGGCAAGTGAATATACGGACAAGAAAATCGAAGTCAACGCCTATACAATGTTCGGACCGGTGTTCTTTGCGAATATAGGTATAAGCAATATTTCCTTCCTCGGTCTGAACGGAATGATTTTCCTGTTCGCATTCCTTGCGGTATTGATGGGACTTATAGGAAAAGTCGTCGGTTGCGGCGCCGTTGCCAAGGGTTTTAAATACAGTTGGCGCGAAAGCGGAATTGCAGGCGTCGGAATGATGGCGCGCGGCGAGGTTGCACTGATAGTGACGGCAACCGCACTCGACGCGGGGCTGCCCGCGGTGTTTATGATAATGACGGTGCTTCTCATTCTCGTATCTTCCATACTTACGCCCATACTTTTGAAATTGCTGTATAATAAAGAAAAAACGCCGCCCGCGGACGGCGGAACGGCGGCGGAAGAACCTGCGGCGGAACCCGCTGCTTCGGAAGCAAGCGGACAATAAAAAGATTAAATGAATAGTTTAAGGTATAAACCCGAATATTCCGAGCAGTAATTGTTTTTTTTAAAAGAAACGGCTAATCTTGTTCATATAACTTCTGACATTTTTCTTGAAATAGCAAAGCTGTTTGAAGAAGAGAGCGTCGATATGGAAAAGCTGAATAAGCTTATCAATAAGACATATACCGTTATGCTGACAGAGGACGGGCATCTTATCGGTCCGGCAGGTATGGATAAGGAAGGATATATCAATATTTTTGCCGTTTGCGCTCTATGCCTATTCGATAACCTTGATTGAAAAACGCAAGTACAGAAGATTGCATTCCGACCCGAATGTGCGGTGCGCGCGGGGTAAAATAGTTCACGGTGATAAAGCATTTAAAAGCGGCAACAAAATGCGCTTTTACTGTGTCTTTAAAGACGGCAAAGAAAAACGGGAAGTGTTGTTGCCACACCGTTCGGCTTCAAATCTCGTCAAATCATGGAAAACTTCGGTTACGGTAGTATTTACTCCGACGGAAGCGGCAGTGCTTGTAAAGAAAGGGGATTATCCCGATAAATTCGTGTTCAAGCATTACAGAAACTAATATAAAAATCACGGCGGTTGCCGTGATTTTTTAATTAATGTGAAAGTATCCAGCCTTTTACGTCTTCGCGCGCTATCGGAATTATATTTTCGCATGTATACTTTGATGAAATTCCGCCGTAGGTGTACACAAAATATTTACCGTCGCTCGTTATATATAAGGTCTCTTCATAGCCGCAAGGGTCGCCGGGGACACCGTAGGTGAATTTTTTATCGACTGTTGAACTCAGTGTGTCGTAAACGACACCGTCGATTTCCTTTTGCATAAATTCACACTCCCTATACAGTTTTGATAACTGCTTTTGAATTCTATCACAATTCCGCAGCGCAAGTCAAACCGAATTGCTTTTGCGTGCACCCGCATATAATTTATGTTAATAAATAAATATTAATGTTATAACGCATAAAAAAATAACGCAACAAGTCAAGTAAAATTACTTGACAAAACCGCAACCGACGGCTATAATTTAAAAGGTAAATGGATAAGCTTTCTTTTATCGGGCTTTGGGACGCCTATTCCGGGCTGCTTACCGAAACCCAGCAGGAAATTACTAATTTGTATTTCAACCTCGATTTGACCGTTTCGGAAATCGCAAAGGAAAAGGGGATAAGTCGGCAGGCGGTGTCCGAATGCCTCAAAGGCTGCAAGGCGCAGCTTGAAGAATACGAGGACAAGCTTCGTCTTTTCGGGCGTATTCGCAGGGTCGGCGACGGGATTGCGGACGCGGCAAAGTGGGCGGATTCGTTCGCCGAAGCTCACCCCGAGCACGCCGCCGAGGTGTGCGAGCTTAAAAAAATACTTCAAAGAGGTTAGTTATGGGCGCGTTTTCTTCGTTATCCGAAAGATTAAATCATATTTTCTCTAAGCTTACCAAGCGCGGAAAGCTGACCGAGCTTGAGATAAAGGGCGCAATGCGAGAGGTTCGCGTCGCGCTTTTGGAAGCCGATGTCAATGTAAAGGTTGCAAAGCAGTTTTGTTCCGATGTGTCGGAAAAGGCGGTCGGGCAGGAAATTTTAAAGAGCCTTAACCCGGCGCAACAGGTCATAAAAATAGTCAATGACGAGCTTATCGCGTTGATGGGCTCATCCAACCAAAAGCTCAACGTATCGCCAAAGCCTCCCACGGTAATAATGATGTGCGGACTTCAGGGCGCGGGCAAGACAACGCTTTGCGGAAAGCTTGCCGTCAATCTTAAAAAGAACGGTAAAAAGCCGCTGCTCGTCGCGTGCGATATATACCGTCCGGCGGCGATAAATCAGCTTAAAGTCGTCGGAAAAAACGCAGGCGCGGAGGTTTTCGAAAAGGGAACGCAAAGTCCCGTAAAGACAGCTCAGCAGGCGGTAGAGCACGCAAAGTCGATGGGGTACGATACCGTAATAATAGATACGGCGGGTCGTCTTGAAATAGACGAGGCGCTGATGCAGGAGCTTGAAAATATCAAAAAGGGCGTCGACGTGTCGGAAATTTTACTTACTGTCGACAGCATGATGGGACAGGTCGCTGTAAACGTGGCTAAGACCTTTAACGAGAGGTTGGAGGTTACGGGCGTAATTTTGACAAAGCTCGACGGAGATACCCGCGGCGGCGCGTGTCTTTCGATAAAGGCGGTAACCGGCAAGCCGATAAAGTTCGTCGGCGTGGGCGAAAAGCTGACTGATTTAGAGCCCTTCTATCCCGACAGAATGGCTTCGCGTATACTCGGTATGGGCGACGTTCTGACTTTAATCGAAAAGGCGCAGGAGGCGGTTTCCGAAGAGCAGGCGAAGGCGTTGCAGAAAAAAATGTTCGAAAACACCTTTACGTTGGAGGACTATCTCGTCCAGTTCGAGAGCATGAAAAAGATGGGCGGCGCGCAGGCGATACTGGCAATGATGCCCGGCGTAGGCGGCAAGGTAAAGGCAGAGGATATTGACGAGGACAAAATCGAGCGGACAAAGGCGATTATACTTTCTATGACAAAGCGCGAACGTGCCGAGCCCGCTATAATAAACTCGTCGCGCAAAAAGCGCATAGCTTTGGGCAGCGGGACCAGCGTACAGGAAATCAATCAGCTTTTAAAGCAGTTCGAGCAGACCAAGCAGGTTATGAAGCAGCTAAAAGGCGGAAAAAGAAGATTGCCGTTCTAAACTGCTTCAAGAAAAGTGTATAACACGAAATATCAATAACAAATAAATTTTTTATATATAGGAGAAAACAAAAATGGCAGTAAAAATGAGACTTACGAGAATGGGCGACAAGAAATCCCCTTTCTACAGAGTAGTGGTAATCGATTCGAGAAAGGCTCAGTCGGGCGA
>CATJZR010000016.1 GCA_949745625.1 uncultured Eubacteriales bacterium
ACCATATCTAGTTTATCATATTTTACCATATTTATCAAGTCATCACCCATTATAACTTTTAGAAATATCTTTTTTGGTAAACCCAAAAATTAACTAATGACAGATAGGCGTGAGCTTGTCTTGACAAGCGCGCGGCTGCGCCGCGCGGACAAGCTCACGCCGTAACTGAAAGAAAGCAAAATAAAAAAGTAATTTGAAACGCCGAGCGGAAAGGGGCGTTCGCCGCTAAACAGCTTAAAATTACGTTATTATAATGAATGCACTCGAGGAGCGTACACCGAAACTCTCAATAGCAAGCCGAAGCATTTTAGTGACGACGCTTTGACGGCTTGTCCGTCAAAATATCATCATCCGCGCAAAAAAGGGCGTAAATCGATTGTAATCGTTTTACGCCCTTTTTTGATGTTTCCATTTGTGCGGTATAACAAATATTATAAAACCCGCAAGTCCGGCGACAAGAAGGACAACGCCTATAATCAACACCCATATATTAGCCGTATTTCGATAAATGTCAGACGGCATGCTTGTTTCTTTTCCGTCAATATAAATTTTTAATTTGTCACCGATATTTAATTCAGCCGTAGCCTCCTCTTTGCTATTAAAATAGCCAATGTCGCCACAGTAATATGTACCGGCCTGAGCCGTATATTCATAAAAAAGGCAGTACCAACTTAAACCGTGGGTTGCAGAACTGTGCGCACGCACGTCGGTCATAATTGCTTCAACCTAATGCGTAAAATCCACGTTATCCTTTATGTACCAAAAGTCTGCATAACCCCACACAAAAACCATACCGAATATAAACAATACGATAGTTGAAATTATATAAAACGGTATATTTCTCTTTCCGCCTATCCATCCCTTTTGCTCTCGGGTTTATGCGTCATGTAAATATTTTTATTATCCCTGACAGTTTTAAGCGCCTTGCGCTTCGCCCGTTATATTGAACGATACTTCCGTAAACTCGGCGGCAAGTCCGCCGCTTGCAAACAGACATAAGTACATTTTGGTGTTGTCCACTCCGACGAAGGAAACGTCTGTAAACCTGTTGAAAACGGTTTTATCACCGTGGCTTACAACAACCTCGACCACCTGCCCCACGCGCTTGACGGTAAACGCGCATTCCGTATCGGGCACAAGCTCAAGCCGCCCGCCGCGAGATAGCACGGAAGCTTCCCTGCTTAAATTTGCCCAACCGTCCGCAACGCTTGCGGATACAAAATTCGACTTCGGCACAGTGTCCGCGTCGATATAAATATCGTCGCGCAACATAAGACCGAACGCGCCGCTGCCCTGAACGACTTTTCCCTTTGCGCTTGCAGTAAAATTTTTGCTTTCGTCTATCTGCACGAACACTGCGGCAAAGGTGTCGCCTGCGGCAATAATCCCGCTATCCGCGGACGACCTCACAGTAAATTTTCCGTCGGAATACCCGAGCCTGCACCCCGCGGCATTACCGCCGACAGTCGTTTTATACCAGTTGCCTATAAGCTTATTCGCCTGATAGCTTTCGGGATTAAATCCGATATAGTCGTATTTTACGTAACCCGTATTTATTGCGTCGGCAAAATCAGTATCCGTATCGGGCGGACGGTCAGCCCTAACGAACGCCTTTAACGGACAGTCGTCGGGGAGATTCGTCAAAAGCATGTAGGCAACCTGTTTTGCACCGAGCTTATTTAAATGAGTCTTATCCATACCGTCCGGTATCTTTTCCTCACCCTTATAAGTGATAAACGCATGAAAAAATTTAGCGTCCGCATGCTCGGCGTAATATTTCTTCGTCAAACCCGTCAAGTCAACAACCGCAGTGGCGGTATCTTTTGCAAGCTTCAAAACCGCTGCGGCGTAGTCTCCGTCGGCAGTTACGTGAACGCAAGCCTGCCCGTCGCCGTAGCGGACTATCGGCGTACATAGTACGGGTATTGCGCCTCTTTCAACGGCAAGCTTGACGTAATACTCGTAAAGGGTGTACTGAAACGATGGAGCCTTCACCGTAGCGGGCGTTTTAAAGTCCGCAGTCGGGTCGGTAAACCTTGCCTTATCCGCACTCTTTTCGTCATTATGCCCGAAACCTATAATCAGATAGTCGCCCCGCGACAGTGAATTTTTAAGCAGTCTATAATTATGCTCGCCGAGGAAAGACAGCGAACTTCTGCCCGATAGCGCAAGGTTGACTATCTGCGTCCTGTCGGCATTGAGATAATTATATAGCTGAGTACCGTAGCCAAAGCGCGGCAAATAATAATTGTCGGGCTTCGCACCGTAATCGCACACGGTCGAATCACCGACAACGTAAACGCGTCCCTTTAAAGGCAATTTCAATAATTTCCTCCTTAAAAACAGAACCGCACTTTCCGCGCGGTTCGATTAATTATTTTACATAAGCTTTGTTGTAGTTTTCAATGCATTTGCGGATAATTTCAATCGCCTCGTACTTGTGGCAGATTTCCTTGACCGTCGTCGTCTTGTGCTCGAGGGCCTTGTACACCTCGAAAAAGTGCATCATTTCGTCAAACACGTGCGGCGGCAATTCCTTGATGTCGTAAAAATGCTTGTAGTTGGGGTCGTCTATGGGAACGGCTATAATCTTCTCGTCGAGCTCCTCGCCGTCAATCATTTTGATTACGCCTATCGGCATACACGTGACCAGAGTCATAGGGTATATAGTCTCGTTACATAAAACGAGTACGTCCAACGGGTCGCCGTCGTCGGCAAGCGTGCGCGGTATAAATCCGTAATTCGCGGGATAGACCGTA
>CATJZR010000017.1 GCA_949745625.1 uncultured Eubacteriales bacterium
AGTCCCTCCGCAGTCAAAGCGTCGGAAATCAGCTGTAATTCCTTAGAAGTTATTTCTGCCATATTTTGGTCCTCCGCACGATTTATTGACCGTAATCACCCTTTTTATACGATTGACAACCAAAAACAAATTTGCTAAAATAATTTTATGACTACCAATGAGAAGACTGTTGCCCTTACGGGCGTAACGGGAGCCATGGGCGGCGAAGTACTCAAAAGCCTTATGGAATCCGACAATAATTTTAAAGTAAGATGTATTCTTTTTTCGTCCGAAAAGAGAATACCCTCGTTTGTATCTAAACTTTTAAAAAAATACCGTAAGCGCATTTACGCATTCAAAGGCGATATTGCCTGCCCCGAGGACTGCACGCGCCTTTTGGACGGAGCGGACTACCTCATCCACTGCGCAGCGCTTATACCGCCAAAGTCTGACCATAACCCGCACGGTACCTACCTTAGCAACTTCGTCGGTACGAAAAACTTAGTAGACGAAATTATCAGAAAAGGTAACACTGTTAAGTACGTGCATATTGCAACGGTTGCCGTTTACGGCAACCGTTCTTACCCGCACGTCTGGGGACGTGCGGGCGATCCCATCATTTCAAGCGACTACGACACATATTCGGCAAGCAAGCTGAAGGCAGAACGCTATGTTCTCGACAGCGGACTTAAAAAGTTTGTGTCCCTCAGACAAACCGCCGTACTGCACAAGTATATGTACGCAAACAACTTAAAGGACGGGCTGATGTTCCACACAAGCTGGAACTGTCCCCTCGAATGGGTGACGGACGTGGACAGCGGTATACTTATACGGCATCTCGTTGAATACGATTTAAGCAACAAGCTTGACGGATTCTGGAATAACATATACAATATCGGCGGCGGAGAAAAATGCCGCAAAACGGGCTTTGAAACCATTGAAGAATGCTTTGCAACCATGGGTATGCACACGAAGAAAATTTTCAAACCCAACTGGAATATTCCGAGAAATTTCCACGGCGTATGGTTTGCCGACGGCGACAAGCTGAACGAGTACCTTGATTTCCGCACCGAAAGCAACGAAATTTTCTGGAAAAGAATGGCAAAGAAACACTGGTATTTTCAGGTTGCAAAAATAATTCCGTCGTGTATTGTTTCCAAACTTATAGTTCAGAGGCTTTTCAAAAATACCAATGCGCCGAAATACTGGATAAAGCACCGTATTGACGGCAGAGTAAAGGCGTTTTACGGCTCTTACGACAATTACGAAAAAATAGGGACGGACTGGAAAAGCTATCCCCTGCTTTGCGAGGGCAAAACCGAAAACGGCGAAATAGATTACGAGGCGCTTAAAAGCATTAAAAACGCCAAAGCGCTGCTGCTTGACCACGGCTACGACGAAAGCAAACCGCTTAATAAGCTAGACTTTGCGGATTTAAACGGCGCTGCCGAGTTCAGAGGCGGTAAGTGCCTTGACGAAAACTACAGGACGGGCGATATTTACAAGAAGATACGCTGGCAGTGCCGCTGCGGGCATATTTTCGAGTCGGCTCCGCACACTATATTAAAGGGCGGCTACTGGTGCCCCGAGTGCTGTGAGCCCGAGCCCTGGCGTTACGGCGCGATTGCGGATATTCCGTTCTACGCGCAGGTATATTTCGATACGCACACACGGGAAGAAGTAAACGATGTTTACCCCCTTTCCGAGCACGAGGACGATTTTATCGTAAACAAATGAAAGTAGCATTATACGTTTTTTCGGGTACGGGCAACACACTTAAAGTTGCGGCGCTGTACAAGCAATATCTTAACGCCGAAGTTACGGTTTACAGAATAGCCAAAAGAAGCCCCGTACCGCCCGCACCGGCGGAATTCGATTTAATAGGCTTCGGCTATCCGATTCACGCATTCAGCGCGCCGGAGCCGATATTGAAATTTGCAAAGACGCTTCCCGAGTTGTCGGGTAAGCAGGTCTTCGTATTCAAAACCTCGGGCGAGGGGCTGCACCTTAACGACGGCTCGTCGCAAAAGCTGATTAAAATACTCAAAGACAAGGGCGGCGACGTTCTGTTCGAACGCCACTACGTTATGCCGTACAATATGATTTACCGCCATTCCGATGAAATGGCAAAGCAAATGTGGATTTACACGCAGGCTATGGTCATGCTGAACGCACGGCAGATAGAAAACGGCATACGCGAAAATACAAACCAAAGTATTTTCAAAAAAATATTTTCCGCAGTGTTCAGAGTTATCGAGCAGCCGTTTACACATGTGCACGGTCCGCTTTTCAAGGTAAACGCAAGCAAATGCATACACTGCGAAAGGTGCGTTAAAACCTGCCCGCAGGCGAACATAACCTATAAAGACGGCAAATTCGATTTCGGAACGGAATGCGTGCTTTGTATGGGCTGTTCGTTCCAGTGCCCGACGGACGCAATTTCGGTAGGCTTTTTCAAGTTTTGGAAAGTCAACGGGAGCTACCGTCTTAACGAGCTGAAAAAAGACGAAAGCCTGTACTTCCCCTTAGTTCCCGACAGGGCGAAAGGAATTTACAGACTTTACAAAAAGTATTACAGGGAATGCGACGCTCAGCTTGAACAGGCGAATATAAACGTCGCCGACTTCATAGATTAAAATAATGAAATTCAAAAATTTTTTACTGGACACGGCAAAGGGCGCGGCTATAGGCGTTGCAATGATTATCCCGGGTGTCAGCGGCGGAACGCTTGCCGTACTTATGAACGTATACGATAAGCTTATCGGCGCTATAAGCAATATACTAAAAGATTTTAAAAACAGCGTTAAAACGCTGCTGCCGATAATGCTCGGCGCGGTGCTTGCGGTTGCTGCGGCATATTTTCCGCTTAAATATGCTTTACGGCACGCCCCCTTCCCTACCGTTATGCTTTTTGCGGGGCTTATGCTCGGCTCGTGTCCGAAGATGGTAAAGGACGGAATTAAAAACGGATTTAAAGCGCTTGACGTTATTTCGATATTACTGCCTCTTGCGCTGGTTATAGGCGTTTGCTTTATCCCCAATCTCGGCAGCGCGGATTTAAGCGCAGAAATGCCGGTTTACGGATATTTTCTGTTGATACTGATTGGCGCGGTTGCAAGCTGCGCGCTTGTGGTACCCGGTGTAAGCGGCTCTATGCTGCTGCTGATATTCGGTTATTACAACGAGATTTTGGAAACTGTTTCACTTTTAAAGGACGATTTCGGACACGCGATACTCGTACTTTTGATATTTGCAGTCGGCATAGTCGTCGGATTTTTCAGTATAGCAAAGCTGATGAAATACCTTTTGGGGAAATTCCCCCGCGCGACCAACTGGGCGATTATCGGGTTCGTGGTCGGCTCTATCCCCGCGATATTTATAACCTATAACAACAACTTTCCCGAATTCGAATATACAGTACTGTCTGCGGCACATATTGCGGTGGGCTGCGTGCTGTGCGTACTCGGCCTAATCGGCGCATACGCGCTTACTGCGTTTGTCGAAGGCAAAAATAGAAAATTGCCCGACGCTGCAATAAGCGAAACGGCGACGGAAGAAAATAACACCCCCGAGGCGGAATAAACCTCCTCGGGGGTTTCCTAATTATTGTCAGAATACAAAATTAATTTCTTTTGTTAATCACACGCACTTCGGTGCTTATTTCGTATTTTCCGCCGAGAAAGCCTCCTCTTCCGAGCTTTATATTACTCCGCTCTTGTACCGTACCCGCGTATTCTATCACCACATCGCGCAAGCCGCTAAATGCTTCCTGAGATTTATTTGTTATGCTTTGCGGCTAGTCGATATTTTGCAGTGAGCTGCAGCCCGAAAAGGCACTGTTGCCAACGCATGTAACTTGTGACGGAATAATAACCGAAACCAAATCGGAACGGTTGCCGAATGCGTTTACCCCTATCGACGTGACCGGATAGTCGTTATAAACCGACGGAATTTCTGTTTCTGTTTGCGTACATTCGCCGTTGAATACGGTAAATGCGTTTTGTTCGGTGTAACGCGACAGCTTTAAGCCGTTTTCAAGTATTACCTCTATTTTTTTATTGCCCTCGGACTTGCGCGTTGAACACGACTTTAAATGTTGCGCGGTCAAAGTAAGCATTAAAAATGCCAAAATTACTCCGCCAACGGAAAGCGTTACGACTATTAGAAATTTTCTTCATAAATCGAATGTATCATACCTCAGCGAAAATTCAAGCTTTAAAAAGGAGGACGGAAATTCCGTCCTCCTTTTTATTTCTTTTTGTTTTTAAGCGTTGATACTATTACAATGCAACATCTAAGCATCACTTCCAAACATTCGTCCAACAACTCGGCGTTGTCTGCGTCCATGGTGCGCTTTTTAAGCGCGTCGTTGACGATTACCGCGGCGTAATTGAATGACGTATACAGATTTTTTAAATTGTGCTGTACTCTTCTGAAAGCTTTGTCGTTTGCAAGATGAAAATTGTAAATCTTTTGTAGGTCAGCGCTTGCCGATTTAAACAGCTTTGCACTGCGCGTTTCCTGTATCTTGTTTATATCTTCCTTGAACTTCTCGATAAGTTCAATCATTTTTATATCATCGAGCTCAGGCATACAGTACCCCTCTAATCTTAAATTATTCAGCGGGTTTTACGACGCTGTTAAATCCGGCGTTGAGTGCGGGGCTCATATTCTTGTACTCTTTTGCGCCCGTACCCGCGGGGATAAGCTTGCCGATTATAACATTTTCTTTAAGACCTACGAGAGGGTCGACCTTGTTCTTTATTGCCGCGTCGGTAAGAACCCTTGCGGTTTCCTGGAAGGAAGCCGCCGACAGGAACGAGTCGGTAGACAGCGCCGATTTGGTGATGCCGAGAAGGACGCGCTTTTGAAGCGCGGGCGTGCCGCCCGTTTCAATCGCCTTCTGGTTTTCCTCTTCTACGGTGAACATATCAACCGTTTCGCCGGGGAGAAGGTTGGTAGAGCCTGCGCTCTCGATTTTAACCTTTCTGAGCATCTGACGAACGATAATTTCTACATGCTTGTCGTTGATGTCAACGCCCTGCGAACGGTAGACTGACTGAACCTGTTCAAGAATATAGTCCTGAACACCCTTTACGCCCGAAACCCTCAAAATATCCTGAGGGTAAACCGAACCGACGTTGAGCACGGTGCCGGGTTCCACCTTGTCGCCTGTCTTGACGTGTAACTCGGCGTTGAACGGAAGGGTGTATTCTTTCTTGGTTTCGCCAGTAACGGCGTCCTTTACCATAATATGCTTTAAGTTGTTCTTGTCGTCAACGGTGACTATGCCCGAAACCTCGCAAAGCGTTGCGCAGCCCTTGGGCTTACGCGCTTCGAAAAGCTCTTCTACGCGGGGAAGACCCTGGGTGATGTCGCCCGTTGCGGCGATACCGCCGGTATGGAAAGTACGCATGGTAAGCTGAGTACCGGGCTCGCCGATGGACTGAGCCGCGATTACGCCAACCGCCTCGCCCGCCTGTACGGGTGAGTTGGTAGCCATATTCTTACCGTAGCACTTCGCGCACACGCCAAAGCGTGAATTACAGCTGAATATAGAACGGATTGAAACCTGCTCGATACCCGCGGAAATAATCTGCTTTGCAAGCGTATCGGTAACGTATCAGTTTACGGGAACCATTATGTTGCCGTCTTTATCCTTTACGTCCTCGGCGACGAACCTGCCCTGAATTCTGTCTTCGAGCCCGTCGATGGCCTTGCCGTTGGGTCCGACTATCGCCCTCACAACCATGCCGCGGGGTTTTTTGCTGCCCGCCATACAGTCGTGCTCTCTGACGATAACGTCCTGCGCAACATCTACAAGTCTTCTGGTAAGATAACCCGAGTCCGCCGTTTTAAGCGCCGTATCGGCAAGACCTTTACGTCCGCCGTGCGATGAAATGAAGTATTCGAGAACGGAGAGTCCCTGTCTGAAGCAC
>CATJZR010000018.1 GCA_949745625.1 uncultured Eubacteriales bacterium
CCGCACGACTCCGCCCAATCTGCGAATTTTCGAAAAGCCCGCCGTAACCTGCGGCGGGGGTTACAACCACCGCTATAATCTTTCGGACGGCGTGCTTTTAAAGGACAACCATATCGGCGCGGCGGGCTCGGTAAAGAGAGCGGTAGAGCTTGCAAGGGAATACGCACCGTTCGTGCGCAAGATAGAGGTGGAAGTGGAAAATCTCGATATGTGCCGCGAAGCCGTGGAAGCGGGTGCCGATATAATTATGCTGGACAATATGTCCGTCGCGGATATGAAAAAAGCCGTCGCAATGATTGACGGCAGGGCGCTGACCGAGTGCAGCGGAAACGTCACGCGAGAGAATATAAAGAATATTCTTGCCGCGGGCGTAGATTTTGTGTCCAGCGGCGCGTTAACTCATTCCGCACCCATACTCGATTTGTCCATGAAAAATTTGAGACCTGTGGAATAATAGGTTGTATTGAGCTTCGGCGCAATATATTTTGTTAAAAAAAGGAATTGCTCACGCAATTCCTTTTTTATAAATCGCCCCAACCTCGACCCATAATTTCGCTTGTGTCGCAGAGAATTACGAACGCTTCGGGGTCTACGTTGTGAATTTTCATTTTCAACTTAAAGGCTTCCATTTTTTTACAGACCGTTACCAGCACCGTTCTCTCTTCGCCCGAATAGCCGCCCTGCGCTTTAAACGAAGTGTAGCTTCGGTGCAGACCTTCCAGAATAAAGGGAGCAACCGTTTCCGGGTGAGGGGTTATTATCATCATATACTTGCTTTTGGCAATGCTTTCGATAACGCCGTCTATTAAAAACGATTTCGTAAACAGTCCGAGCATAGAATACAGCCCGACCTTAATATCCTTAAATACGAAAAATGCGGAAAAGGCAATAGCAAAATCGGTTATCAGCAGCGCAAGCCCTACGTCTTGCAGGCTGGTATATTTTTTGATTATAAGGGCGATTATGTCCGTGCCGCCCGACGACGCCTTGCAGTTGAATATTATCGCGCTGCCCGCGCCCGTCAGAAGCATAGTTAATACGAATTCTAAAAACAGCTCGTTAGTAAGCGGCGTGTCGACGCGGTAGATAAGCTGCATAAGCTCCATCTCTCCCGAGTAGGCGAGGGTGCAGTAAACCGTTTTCAGCGAACAGCCTCTGCCGAGGAAAATAAATCCGACTATAAGCAACAGCACGTTGATAATTGCGGTTATTTCCGGTTGACCCAGCCAGGGGACGAGAGGGGTTATGTATTCGCAGAGAACGATTGCGAGACCGCTTATTCCGCCGAAAGCAAATTTGTTCGGCGCTTTGAAAAAGTATGTTCCCGCCGCCATAAGAAGTATTCCTATATTCAGCGCTATCCAGTATTTAACCGACTTCCGGGTCGGTTTTTTCAGCTTCATCAGACGGTGCCTCCGAATCCTTTGCCCATGATTTCGTTTGCGTTGGAAATAATTACGAACGCGCAGGGGTCAATCTGCTTGATTTTCGTTTTAAGCTTCCACGCCTCGCTGCGCTTGCATATAGTGAGTATTACCTGTTTCTGTTCACCCGAATAGCCGCCCTTAGCCTCGTAAACGGTGTAGCTGTGATGGACTTCGTCGATTATGTATTTGCCTATATCGTCCGGCATCGAGGTTATCACGGTTATGTACTTGGTCCTGCCAAGCCCCTCTATCACGCTGTCGAGAAGGAAGGATTTCGCAAACAGACCCATAAAAGAGAATAGCGCGGTTTCAACGCTTACCGAATATATTGTAATGCATACGACGGCGAAATCGACGATAAACAACGCCACGCCGACGTTCAGCCGCGTGAATTTTTTGAAAATGAGCGCAATTATATCCGTGCCGCCCGACGATGCGCCGCAGTTGAATATCAACGCGCCCCCCACGCCGAAAAGTAATATCGAGTACGTCAGCGCAAGGAAGGTGCTGTCGCCCGTTACCGGGTGCTGAATGTTCAGCGATTTTCCTACAAGCTCGAAAAGATAAATAAGTCCCGTATACAGAGCGGAGGAGTAAACCGTGCGCACGGTGCATTGCTTGCCAAGCACGATGAGCCCTAAAATCATCAGCGCGCCGTTGATTATCAGCATCCATACGCCTTGCGAAAGGGCCACCTTTTCCAAAAGGAAGGCGATACCCGCAACGCCGCCGAGCGTAATGTTGTTCGGCGTCTGGAAAAAGTATACGCTTATCGCCATCATAAAGCTGCCGACGGTAATCATAACCCACTGCAAAATTGTTTGCTTTTTGCTTTTGTTAAGCGGCAATGCCGCCGTTTCTTGCATTTTATTCTTCGTTTCGTCCGCAGGAGGGACGGATTCGGTTTGTTCTTCTTCGTTCATAGCGAGATAAATCATATCAAACGCCATATATTATGTCAATTCAATTTTCGCAAATTCTCACAAAATAAAAAAATTGCAAATTTCACATAAATTGACAATATAAAATGATACAAGATTCTTGCTTTGTTTAAAAATATATTGTATAATTTTGTTTGGTAAAAATTAATTAACGTGGAATATTGCGTCTCGCAGACGCGGGCGTTACTTAAAATACAGTATTAATATCCGATAAGGAGAAATTTATGACAAGTTTTAAGAAAAAGTTAATCGTGTTGCTTTTTGCGCTGTTTGCGGCAATCAGCCTCGGTGCGGGGCTTTTGTTTTTGCCTGCGGGTAGTTCCTATGCCGCCGGCGGCATAGAGTTGTCGGAAGAAAAATACTTTAAAATAGAAAACGGCGTATTTAACGGATTGACCGACGAGGCCATATCGAAAATAGGCAGAGTCGAATTTACGATTAAGCTTCCTGCTACGGTAACGGCAATCGGAGACGGTAATGATAAAACGGGTACCGACCCTACGGCTAACCTGCTTTTCAGCAATAGCCAGTATAATATTTCACAGTATCTTACGGGGGTATCTTTTGCTGCTCCCGAAAAAATTACGAAAATAGGATACAGGGCGTTCGTTAACTGTACCGCGTTGAAGAATATCGATTTGGGTCAGCTCACGGCTCTTACGGTGTTGGATGCCGGCGTTTTCAGGGATTGCGGTTCGTTGATGGCGATGTCTTTCCCTTCGGGAATTACGGCTGTTCCGGATTACTTTTTTAGGGGCTGCGGCAAACTTACGACCGTTAGCTTTTCGGGGGATGTTACCTCGATAGGAATGAGCGCGTTTTCAAACTGCGGTCAGCTTTCTGTAATATTACCGGAAAAATTGACAAAAATAGGTGCGTCTGC
>CATJZR010000019.1 GCA_949745625.1 uncultured Eubacteriales bacterium
ACTCCTGCGGCGTCTACAACGTACCACTTTCTTTCAACTGTCTCGGCTTTTGCCATATAGGTTTTCATTGTTTACTCCTTAAAGTTTATTCCGAATAAAGAAACGGAATCTATGTTAATTCCGATAGTGTTATCTACTATCACGCAAAGCGTAAATTCATTTTATTATTTTATAAAATTTCTGTCAAGCTGTTTTGTGTTGCCTTTTATAAGTTTTTTATAAATTTTAAAATTATTTTATTTAAGGCAAATTTAAAGAAAATATTTCTCTTATAAATAACTTACGGTGCAAGCAAAACCGCGCTTTTGCGCAGCACAACCCGATTTGCGCATACCTGCGCCTCGGTAGGTGAATGTTTGCGATTTCTATATTTGAGAGCCTCAGCAATCGCAAACAGAGGGCAACGCCCTCAAATCACGAATTTTTTCGGTGTCACGAGTACCGAAAAAATTGTGAACTTATTTCAAAATCGCCTTGATGCGCTTGATACCGGCCGACACGTTTTCCTGTTTGGATATTTTAAATGTTCCCAGCTCGCCGGTGCGCTCCACGTGAGGTCCGCCGCAGATTTCCTTGGAAAATTCGCCTATGGAATAGGTCTTGACCGTCTCGCCGTATTTGTCGCCGAATACGCCCACGAAGTTGCGTGCGCGCGCCTCTTCCAGCGTCATTTCTTCCATAACGACCGCGACGTTACTCTTTATCTGGGCGTTTATAAGCTCCTCGACCTTAGCGACCTCCTCGTCCGTAAGTTTGCGCGAAAAGTTGAAGTCGAAGCGCAGGCGTTCTTCATTTATGTTGCTGCCTTTCTGCATTATATCGGGCGAGCAGACGATTTTCAGCGCGGCGTTGAGAAGATGCGTTGCGGTGTGATAGCGCGTAGCCATAACCGAATGACTTTCAAGTCCGCCCTTGAACTGTCCCGCTGCAAGCACACGGCTCTTTTCCTTGTGCTCGGCAAACGCCGCCTCGAAGCCCTGCTTGTCGACCGTAAGCCCGCTTTCCGCGGCAAGCTCCTCTGTAAGCTCCAAGGGAAAGCCGTAAGTGTCGTAAAGCCTGAACGCCTGTTTTCCGCCTATTACCGTTTCCGCGGTGTAGCCGGGATTGCTTTTAGCCATAAATGCGTTCTTCCTTTCAAGCGACTGAACGCACTTTTCAAATTCCTTGATTCCCTGCGCCAACGTCGCCTCGAACTTGTCGGCCTCTCTCTTTATCTCTTCGAGGATATAACCCTGCTTCTCCACAAGCAAAGGATACGCATCGCCGTAAACGCCTATGAATATCCGTGCGGCTTCAAGCATGGCACTGCTCTCTACGCCTAATCTGCGGCAGTAGCGTATACTTCTGCGCATCAATCTTCTCAATATATAGCCCGCACCCGTGTTGGAGGGAAGTATGCCCTGTTCGTCGCCGATAAGCATAAGCGCCGTACGCGTGTGGTCGGCAATAATGCGCATAGCCTTTCTGTCCTCGCCACCGTCGGAATACTTCTTGCCGCTAAGCTCTTCAAGTTTTTTTATTACGGGAACGAACAAGTCGGTCATATAACCGTCGGAAAGTCCGTTCAAGAACAGTAACATTCTGTCGAAGCCGAAGCCCGTGTCTACGTTCTTATTTTCAAGCGGCTCGTACCCGTCCTCGGTTTTCTTGTACTGCATATATACGTCGTTGCCTATTTCGACATAGTCGTCGGGGAATACGGGATTGCTCTTGTTGCCGTCAAGCGGGTAGAACCACTCGTTGTCGGGGCCGCAGGGCGTGCCTACGGTGCCCTCCAGCTCCCACCAGTTGTCGCTTTTGGGAAGATAGAAAACGTGCTCCTTTTTTATGCCGAGATCTTCTAGCAGCTTTGCGGTTTCGCTGTCCCGCGGCGCGGCGGCGTTGCCCTCGAAAACCGTCGTGCAGAGCTTGTCCTTATCCAGCCCGAACACCTTTGTCAAAAGCTCGAAGGTCCAAGCAGTCTTTTCCTTTTTGAAGTAGTCTCCGAGCGACCAGTTCCCCATCATTTCGAAAAACGTAAAATGCGACGCGTCGCCCACCGAGTCGATGTCGACGGTGCGCACGCAGCCCTGCACGTTGCAGAGCCTTTTACCCTCGGGGTGAGGCTTACCCAAAAGATATGGCATAAGCGGCTGCATCCCCGCGACGTTGAACATGACGCCCGTCGAGCCGTCACCGATAAGCGATACCGCGCCTATGTCGGTATGCCCCTTGCTTTTATAAAACGAAAGCCATTTTTCTCTCAGTTCTTTTGATGTGATTTTCATTAAAATTTCTCCTCGCGGTGCTATCTCAGCCAACCTAATTATTTCTTGTTTATCAGATAGCCGTCCTTGCTATCCTTGACCGTATAGCCCGCGGCGTCAATCTGCGCGCGCAAGGCGTCGGCCTGTGCCCAGTTTTTGTCAAGCTTTGCCTGCCAGCGTTGCGCGGCAAGCTGCTTTACGCTTTCTGGAATTTGAGCGGGATTTTTCTCTTCTACCTCCGCAAAGTACGCCGCCGCGTCCTTTTTGAACAGCCCCAAAAGCGAATACGTTTCGCGCAACGCCCTCACGTCGCCGGCAACGGATTTATCGCCGCACGCAAGCTTTTTGGCTGCGTCCTTGAAGTATGCGAACAGGTCGGATATTGCAAGCGCCGTATTGAAGTCGTCACTCATAACAGCGTCAAACCGCGCACCGATTTCCGGATTAGGCGTGCCGTCACCGAACCGCGCTTCGACTTCGCCTATAATCTTATAGAAGCACGCAAGGTGCTTTTCCGCCTCGTCGAAGATACCGTCCACAATATTAATGTCATTGCGGTAGTTGGTTTGCAGCAGCGCGAATTTAACAGCCTCGTTGGTATATTTTTTGAGCAGGTCTTCCAAAAGCAGACTGTTTCCGAGACTTTTGGACATCTTCTGTCCGTTTACCTTTATAAGCCCGTTGTGCGTCCAGTACTTGGCGAACTGCTTACCGGTAAGACTTTCCGACTGCGCTATTTCGTTTTCATGGTGAGGAAAAATCAAATCCTTCCCGCCGCCGTGAATGTCTATCTGTTCACCGAATGCGGCACGGTTCATTGCCGAACATTCGATATGCCAGCCCGGACGTCCCTTGCCCCACCGGCTGTTCCAGTAAATTTCCCCTTCTTTAGCAGCCTTCCATAATGTGAAGTCGGCCGGGTTGCGCTTGAACTCGCCGTTTTCCACCCTTACGCCGTCGAGCATATCCTCAACCGAGCGGTTGGAAAGGCAACCGTATCTGGGAAAGCTGCCGACGTCGAAATACACGTCGCCGTTAGCAGCCGCGTAGGCATGTCCGCCGTCTATCAGCTTTTGGATAAAGTCTATTATATTTTCGATATTTTCCGTAGCTTTAAGCCAGAGCGTCGGCTCGCCGACGTCGAAATCGGACATAACACCGTCGATTTTTTTAATCATATCCGCGGCATATTCGTCCGCCGGAATTCCCGTTTCCTTCGACTTTGCTATTATCTTATCATCCACGTCGGTATAATTTCTCGCATAGACAACCTCATAGCCCTGCTTTTCGAGGAACCTGCGCATAATATCGTAAATAAGCGCCTGATAGCCGTGACCGATATGCGCCTCTCCCGAGACGGTAATTCCGCACGCGTACATTTTTACCTTGCCCTCTTCCAAGGGGGCGAATTCTTCTTTTCTGCGCGTAAGCGAATTATAAATTTTCATTTTGTTCCTCCAAGCGTCTTATTCTCTCTTCCAAAGCGAACGCACGCTCTCTCAACGAGCATATTTCCACAAGATAAGGGTCGCGCCGCTGCTCGTCACAGCCGCCGTCGGTTTTCTGTCCGTCAATGCGCACAACCCGCGCAGGCACGCCTACAACCGTAGCCCTTGCGGGTACGTTTTTGATAACCACTGCCCCTGCGCCTATCTTCGCACCGTCGCCTACGGTAATGCCCCCAAGCACCTTTGCGCCCGCGGAAATGACGCAGTTTTCGCCTATAGTGGGGTGACGCTTGCCCGTCTGCTTGCCGGTACCGCCCAATGTACAGCCCTGATAAATTACCGTTCCCGCGCCCACCTCGGCGGTTTCGCCTATAACCACGCCGTGCCCGTGGTCGATAAACACGCCCGCCGCAATTTTAGCCGCGGGGTGAATTTCGATACCCGTAAAAAATTTGCACACCTGCGAGGTTATGCGCGCAAGCAGCTTTAAATGCATTCTATACAGTCTGTTAGCCCACCTGTGCCAGCTAAGCGCGTGCACGCCCGAATAGGTCAGCCAGATTTCGAATTTATTGCGGGCTGCGGGGTCGTTTTTCTTCGCCGCCGCTATGTCAAGCCTCAATCTTTTAAAAAACACACTATTATTATATGGTTTAGGCTTTATATTTGCAAGCAAAATTGTCGGCAATTCGGCACTATTTTTGCAGCGCGGGCACGTTAAAGCAGGTTGTGTAAATAATTAACAATTTTTTTAAAAACTCTGTTAAAAATTGTTGCCGTATCCTTGACTTTGGATACTATTATGTGCTAACATAGGGTTAAGGAATTAAAGATTGTTAAAATTTCACACGGAGTAAAGTATGAAAAGAGAAAGAATCGAAGAAATTGCAGAAATCTTGGACAAGCGCGGCAAAATGACGCTTGAACAGCTTGAAGAGGTTTTCCCCAACGTCTCGCAAATGACTTTGAGGCGCGACCTTTTCCAGCTTGAAGAGGACGGACGCATTATCCGCATCCGCGGCGGCGCAATGTCGGTTAAAGAGGTGCAAAAGGTTTCCGGCGAGGAATACACCAAAAAGACCACTATTAACACCGACGCAAAAATCGTTATTGCACAAAAGGCTGCGGGGCTTATTGACGCAAATTCAAGCATATTCCTCGACGGCGGCACGACGGCGATGTATCTTTCCAAGGAAATGCCTGATTTGAAGTGCAACATCTTCACCAACGGCATTGCCGTTGCAATGGAGCTTGCGCAGAAAAAGAACGTAAATATTACTATCGTTGGCGGTCAGCTTATGAGAGAGAACCTCTCCACCGCCTCTCCCGCGGCAAGGGAATACTTTGACAGAACGAACTTTGAAATTGCGATAGTTTCGGCTACCGCGTTCACGCCCGAGCAGGGCTTTTCCTGCAACAGCCAGATAGAAAGCGAGCTGCTGAAAAACGTCTTTACAAAGGCACGCAATGTGTATATGATGCTTGACAGCTCTAAGATAGGCAAAATCAACCCCTACACCTTTGCAAGAATAGAGGATATTGACGTACTTATTACCGACGACCATTTCCCGAAGGAATACAAGGAACTGTTTGAAAGCAAAAACATCGTCGTTATGTAACCCTTTCAGCTACGTGAGATTGCCGAACGGCAAAACCGAACGAAAAAATCCAACGCGTTACCGCAGTTCCCAGAGGAAGCATCCGGTAAGTTGCATACAAGAGAGAATTAGGCGCGGCATAAAGCCGCGCCTTTTTGTTTGTATTATTTTTGTGTACTCGATAAACCCCGCGGAGCGAACGGAACTTATGCGACGAAGCTCAATAAGTGCAGTAAGATACACTTATCAGTCACTTGTTTTTTTATTTTCAATATGATATAATATCTGTACGATACACCGTAATTTAACAGAGAGTAGATAAATTGAAAAAAATTATTATAATCGTTTTGATTTGCTCAATTCTATGCTTAACAGCAGGATTGACGGGATGCGGAAATGAATTCGCAAAACAAGAATATAACGATGCCGAAAAAATAGCGCAAATCGAAGATCGTTATGCAAAAGACAATTCGGTTTTTAACCCCATAGACGGCGGATACTCTCTTACTGTGTCAAAATTCAACGGACGGCAAACTCTATGGAATAAAACTTTCGAAAATAGTGCAGAGATAGAGATACAACTTGATTTGAGTATTTCAAGCGGCAGCGCGAAAGTCGTATATATTGATTGCAATAATAACGTAACCGTTTTAATAGAATGCTCGCAAAACGAT
>CATJZR010000020.1 GCA_949745625.1 uncultured Eubacteriales bacterium
ATTGTACGGCGAAATTCAAAACGGAAATTGGACGGAAGAAAGCGAAACGGAAAAATACGAGGAGTTGAAAATGCTTGTAAACGGTTTAGATATTAAAACACATTTTGCCGCTCTCGGCGCGTCTAATGCCGTACAATTACACGGTAATATACCGACCGAAAGAAACGAATTGGTAGCCGTAATAGATGAGATTTTAAGCCGTTTCGGAGAAAGCGAATTGAAACGGTACAGGAAGAATCTGAAACATCTATAAACGGGAATATTTATAAAAAAGCAGATTGAAAGCAATAAATCAAATTTGTATTATGCGTGTTTCCGATATTGCAAATTTTTATAAAATAGGTTCAGGCTGCCGTATCCGGTCGTAGAATTGCACGCTGTCAGGTTCTTGTATAAGGCAAAAACCGCCGACAGCGATTTTTCAAAACAAACTCAAAGTCGGCGGGTTATCGTGCGGTTATGCGGGGAACGGCAGAGTATCCATGTATAATTTGCATAAGCAACAAACCGCCCGCCGTAAAAATAAATATGTATTTTATTTGATTTTCCCGTATCGGAATGTTAAAATGATAATATGATAAACGTAGCCTTTGTATGTCTCGGCAATATATGCCGTTCGCCTATGGCGGAGCTGGTGTTTAAAAATATGGTTAAGGAGAGGGGGCTTTCTTCAAGCTTTTGCATAAGCTCGTTCGGCACCTCTGACGAGGAGGAGGGAAACCCCATCTATCCGCCCGCGAAAAGGACGCTTATTATGCACGGCATTGCGGGCAACCATACCGCCAGACAGCTTTCTTTAAAAGACGTAATAAACAACGACTACATTCTGGTTATGGACGGAAGAAATCTTCTTAATATAATGCACCTTACGGGCGGGAAATACAGTGAAAAGGTTTTCAAGCTTTGCTCGTTTACCGATGACCCTCGTGACGTTGCCGACCCTTGGTACACACGCGATTTCGAGCGTGCGTTTGCCGATATAGAGGAAGGATGCAGATGTTTTCTGGAATTTATTTTAAAAGAAAAAGCCGAGCTGATAAACTACAACAATACACATTGAAAAACGCGCCCGTTTGTCGGGCGCGTTTGCAATTAAGTTAAGAAGTTTGTTTTTTGCGGAGGAAGAGAAGGCGTTTTTTGTGCGCCGCAACCTCCTGCGGGGTGCGTCTGTCCTTTCCGAAGAAGAACACCGCTATCGTTCCCGGGCCGACGTGCGCGCCCGTACACAAATCGTAATATTCGATAATTACGTTTGAAGCGCCTAGCTTTTTGAACTCCTCGGCAAGCGCTTTGGCTTCATCTTCGCAGTCGCCGTGCGTTATGCATACGGTTGATTCTATTTCGTGCGAGGCGTATTCAGTGTACGCCCTCAGCAGCGCGTCAATCGATTTTCTTCTGCCGCGCTCTTTGGCGTAGACGGTAAGCATAGCGGGCGAAGCTCCGTCTGCTTTAAGCATAGGTTTTATATTAAGTATTGCTCCCGCTACGGCTGCGACGGTAGAAACTCTGCCACCCTTTCTTAAATATTTCAAATCGTTTACCGTAACGTATGCGTTCATTAAATATTTATTTTCTTCAAGCCACTTTGCACACTCGTCTATATCCGTTCCCGCGTCGCGCATTTGTGCGGCTTTATATGCAAGATAACCCTCGCCGAGGGAGGCGTTGACGCTGTCTACGACGATTACTTTGCGGTCGGGGAATTTTGCTTTAAGCGCTTCGGCGGCCTTGGTCGCCTGCGCGAATGTTCCGCTTAGTCCCTCCGTAATGGTAATCAAAAGCACGTCCTTTCCCTGTTCAAGCGAAGGGGTCATCGCATCGATAAACTGCTGTTCGCAAACCAGCGAGGTTTTTATGTCTGCACCGCTTGCAAGCTCGGTGTAAAATTCCTTTGCAACCTCCGCAAAGGGTCTGCCCTCGTGATAGCAAAACTTTTCTTCTCCGTTTACTATATAATGGAAAGGAATAATTTTAACGCCCGATTCGGCAACCATTCCGTCTGTAAGATTTGCGGCAGAGTCCGCAAAAATATCGAAATTATTCATACTAACTCCTTTTGGAAAAAACTTCTTGCATAGTTATAAATATATTATAACCCGATAAAACGAATATACAACATAAAATGTGCATAAAGTTCTCTACAAAGCGGTAGAGTAGGTAAACTAAACAAAATTGCAACTCTACCGCAAGAAAATGGAACTCTACTGTCAGTAGAGTCGGTGTTTTTGCTTGTTTTTTTGCGCGAAAGGTGGTAAAATCTGCGTATGGAAGATTTGAAAGACGTAGTAGCGAAAAATCTTACCGAGCTCAGAACGCGTGCGGGATTTACGCAGTTAGAGCTTGCCGAGAAGATTAACTACACCGATAAAGCGGTATCTAAATGGGAAAGGGGCGAGGCAATCCCCGATTTGCGCGTGCTCGTCAAAATAGCCGAAATATACAATATAACAGTGGACGACATAGTTTCGCCGCATACCGAGCGCAGAATAAAGCCCAAAATGAATACCGGTACGAAGCGCCTGCTTATAACCTTGCTTTCGACGGGGCTGGTTTGGTTTATCGCGACGGTTATTTTTATGATATTTTTCTTTATCCCCGTTACCGAAGAATATGCTTATCTCGTGTTTATTTGCGCGCTGTTCGTATGTTCGATTCCGCTTATCGTGTTTTCCGCGAAGTGGGGAAACTGGATAACGGACACATTGGCGTGTTCGCTGCTCGTATGGTCGCTCGCACTTATATTCCATTTATTTGTAAAGGCTTTTTCAAGCTTCGATAAAATGTACTTCATATATATCGTCGCGGGAGTTTTTGAAGCGCTCGTAATAGGGTGGTTCATACTCAGGCGCGTAATCAAACGTAAAAAATAGAGGTGTTGATATGGATTTGAAAAAACTTGCCGAAACGCTTATCCCCGACGGTGATTTGCTGCCCGTCGAGGAATACGAAAGTATCTATCCAGCAAGGGAGGTTTCGCCCAAGGCGGAGGTTACGCGCCTTGCGCCTTCGCCCACGGGTTTTATACATCTGGGAAACTTGTATTCCGCGCTTGCCGACGAGCGCTGCGCTCACACGACGGACGGCGTGTTCTATCTCAGAATAGAGGACACCGACGAAAAAAGGAAGGTGGACGGCGCGGTGGAAAGCGTTATCCGCTCTTTGAAATATTTTGGAATAGACTTTGACGAGGGCGCGGAAATTGATTCGCCGCTCAACAAGTACGGTCCCTATTATCAGCGTCGTCGCGCCAAGATTTACCGCGCGTTTGTAAAGCAGCTGATTGAACGCGGGCTTGCGTATCCGTGCTTCTGTACCGAGGACGAGTTGAACGCCGTCCGCGAAAAACAGACTGCGGAAAAGCAGACCACGGGTTATTACGGTGCTTATGCCAAGTGCCGCAATCTGTCAGAGCACGAAATCTACAAAAACTTAGCGGAGGGAAAAAAGTTCGTAATCCGCTTGAAATCGCAGGGCAGCATAGAAAACAAAATCACCTTCCGCGACGCGATTAAGGGCGAGGTTACCGTCACCGAAAACGACCAGGACGTGGTAATTTTAAAGTCGGACGGCATACCGACCTATCACTTCGCGCACGCTATCGACGACCACTTTATGCACACCACGCTGGTTATCCGCGGAGAGGAATGGCTGTCGAGTCTGCCGGTGCATATCGAGCTTCACAAGGTGTTAGGCTTTAAGCCGCCGAGGTACGCGCACACCTCGTCGCTTATGAAAATGGACGGCGAAACCAAGCGCAAGCTTTCAAAGCGTAAGGACCCCGAGCTGTCGCTGGACTATTACAGAAAAGCGGGCTACTATCCGCAGGCGGTAGTCAAATATTTGATGACGCTTCTCAATTCCGACTTCGAGGAATGGTCGCTGAAAAATCCCGACGCAGACTACCGTAGCTTTAAATTCAGAATAGAGAAGATGAGCCGCAGCGGCGCGCTGTTCGATTTGGATAAGCTCAACGACGTTTCCAAAACTGAAATTTCCAAGCTGTCGGCTGAACAGTGCTTCGCGTTTTTGAACGGCTGGGTTGAAGAGTTCGGCACGGACGCGGACAGGGCGCATTTTGAGGATAAGGAGCAAATAGTAAAAATATTAGAGCTGATTATGGGCGTC
>CATJZR010000021.1 GCA_949745625.1 uncultured Eubacteriales bacterium
CATTGCAGGGCACGATAAAGGTCGGGGACGTTGTAAGCGTAAAAGGGGCCCTCGGCAATTATAAGGGGTATCAGCTTATGCCACTGTCGGCTGCCGACGTTAAGGTAGAAACGGTTGCGGCGACCGAACCCGCGCCCGAGCTTGTAAAGGCTAAGACGGCTATCAGTGCGGTCAAGACCTTAATGAATAAAGAAACAAGCAACCTTATAATGGCGGATAAGACGATAACTCTTCCCGCAACCGACGGCGTCGTAGTAACTTGCGAGCTGGTTCGTCCTTCCGACGCTGTTTCCATAGTAGACGGCAAAATCGTAGTAAAAGTTGGCGACGAGAACACCGCAGTCGTTAAAATCACTTACTCTGTAGGCGAAGCATATAAGACGGTTACGTTCCATACAATCCGTTCACAGAAACTTTCCGACAGCGATGTCGTTGCGAAAGTAAAATTTGATTTAGCACTCGGCAAAACCGAATTAACGCCAGCCGATAAATTACCACTGACAAACGAAGCTTTCCCCGGCGTAAAGATTACCTGGGCTTTGAAAGAAGCTGTTGAAGGCGTAACAATTAACGGTAATATGGTTGTTAATACGGGCGCAGAAGATAAAAACGTGGTTCTTGTTGCATCTATTACTTTCGGCGAAGCAAGCGACACGAAGGAAATTCAAGTTAAAGCTTTGAAGGTTGTAAAAGAATGGGATTTGGTAACAAATGCTTCTACACTCAAAGCAGGTGATGTTCTTCTCTTTGCGGCAAGCGGTAAGGCTATGGGTTCGCAGGGAAATAATTTCCGCAATAAAGTTGACGACTTCGACGGTTTTACTACCCCCAAAGGTGCTGAGACTGTTACATTAGAAGCTGCAAGTGAAGGTAAATTCTATCTCAAAGTCAGTGATGGTTATCTTACTGCTCCTAATGCGGAAACAAAGAGCAACCATATTTATACGAAAGCTGAGAAAGCAACCGACGGAACAAGCGAATGGACTATAACCATTGTAGATGGCGTTGTTACATTACAACCTACGACTACAAGTGAAGGTAGAACTCTCGCTTATAATGTTAGTAGTCCTCGGTTCGCTTGTTATAAACCTGGCTCTATTAATGGAAGTTCAATAGTTAATATTTCAATATATATTAAAATTGCAAAATAATCCATTTATAAAAAACAACCTTCCCGAAAGGGAAGGCTGTTTTTTTGTTGTGAGTTATTTTTTAAAGCTTTTTTTAATAGCCGCGTAAGCGTCGGCGTCGGTTAAATTGCAGGAAAGGGGGGTTATGGTTATGTGCCCCGTCATCGTTGCGTCGGTGTCTATTTCGGTGTCTGTCGTGTTGTCGTACAGACACACTAGGCAGGGCTTCACTCTGCCGTCGTCAAGAAACTCGAATTCGTCTGTATAAATTGCGGGGCCGGTTTTCGTAATTAATATTTCGTCGCCGTTTTCGGGGAAATTGACGTTAAGTATATCGGCGTGGTCAAACATTTTGTTCGCGTAAATGCAGTCGAATACCTTGTCGAAGTTTTTAACGGCATTGTCAAACGAGGTGTATATCGCTGAAAAAGCAAGCGCTTTAATGCCCGTTTTCGCCGCTTCGAAGCAGGCGCCGACGGTGCCGGAGTACTCTACGTCGCCGCCGAGGTTATGCCCGCAGTTAACGCCCGAAATTACAAGGTCAAACTTCTTTTTAAAGCCGAGTACGGCAATACGCACGCAGTCGGCGGGGGTGGAATCAACGCTGTAAGCCTCTACGCCGTCGAAAAGGTCGACCTTTTTCACCTCGTAAGCGTCGTGAATTTCAATCGAGTGGCTTTTTCCGCTCTGCTGAACCTTTGGAGCGAATACGCACACCTCGCCTTTTGTTTTCGCCCAGTTAACCAGATGCCGCAATCCCTCGGCGTTAATGCCGTCGTCGTTTACAAGTAAAATTTTCATAGCCAGCCTCCGTGCGTTTTCTTGTATTCGCCGAGCAGTTTATCCGCATCGTCGATAAGCTTTTGCATTTCTTCTTTTGAATAAACCGTCGCGCCCGCAGCCATATTGTGTCCGCCGCCGTGGTAGTCGTTTGCAAGGTCTTTAATGCCGAGGAAGCGCGAGCGCAGCCTGACGCGTATCTGATTTTTCGCCTTATTGTCTATAAATGCAAGCCAAATCAGGCTGCCGCGTATCGCGCTCAGCTCACCGACGACGTCGCTTGCCGCTTCCTGCGTCAGGTTGAACTTCTTTTGTACCGCATCGTCCATATAAACGTAGGCAACGCCGTTCGGCGTAATTTTTATATGGTCGTATACGTAGGATTTAAGTTTTAAGGTTTCGAACTCGTCTACGTACAAATTGGCAAACAGCTTTTGCGCGTCCACGCCGCAGTCAAGCAGCGCGCCCGCAAGCCGCATAGTGTCGCCCGTTACGCCCTCGTAGCGGAATCTGCCGCTGTCGGTCACCATCCCGAGGTAGATATACGTCGCCGCCTCGGGCGTCATAACAAGCTTATCCCTATGGGTTACGTAAAAATCAGCAATCATTTCGCACGCGGACGAACGGAAGTCCTCAACCCAGCTTATATCGCCGTAGGGCTTGTCGTCGATGTGGTGGTCGATTTTTATAATTTCCTTTGCCTCGCGGAAACGGCTGTTTGAAATTCTGTCTTCGGTGCCTGTGTCAAGCACTATTTGAAGCGCGTCCGAGCAGTCCTCCGGTGCGGCGTCTTCACCGCCGAGAAAAGCGAGGTAGTCGGAATAGTCCTCGTTGACCAGATAAATGCTTTTGTCGGGGTAGGTGTCGCGCAGCAACTTTACAAGCCCCTTAGTCGAGCCGATTGCGTCGCCGTCGGGACGGACGTGGCGGGATACTATAATCTTATTATAGCTTTCTATTTTGCTTAAAATTTCGTTTTTAATGCTCTCGTTCATTTAAGCCTCCGTAGCGGCAAGCGCGTTCAAGTCTTCTAAAAGCGCCATTGCGGTAGCCTTGTCGGGAACGGTGCAGCCGCTCGCCTTTTTATGTCCGCCGCCGCCGTACTTGACTGCAATCGGGTTGATGTTGTAGCGGTTGGAGCGCAGCTCGACATGAACGCCGTCGTCGCTTTCGGTAAAGTTTACCCAGATATACACGCCCTTGATGTCGCGCATAAGCCCTACCATTCCCGTGGAAACAATGGGCGCGGCGTCCGCATCGGCAGGTAATTCCGCGCGCGAGGTGTAGATATAGGCGACCTTGTTTTCGGTAAACTTGATTTTGTGCATATTGTCGGCTTTTTTAATAATATCGTCAAAGTCTTCGGAATACAGGTTATAATTCAGCGTGTTCAAATCGATGGGCTGCGACATAAGGAAAGCCGCCAGCTCGAATGTGCGCGCCGAGGTAGAGTCGAACACGAACCTGCCGCTGTCTGTCACCATACCCGTGTACAGCGCCGTTGCGGATACGGGCGAAAGCTTCCATTTACATTCCTTTGCAAGCATTGCAACCATGCCGCAAGCGCTTTCATAGGTGCTGTCCACAATATCCAGGTCGGCAATCTTTTCGCAGTAAATGTGGTGGTCTATGCGTAGCGTCTTTGCCGCTGTCTTGTATCTATCGTCGCAGATAAGTCTCGCCGAGCCGCAGTCGAGAATTATCGCAAGCGCGTCTTTATAGTAATCGTCGGGAATTTCGTCCATTTTGCCGTTCATGAATGGCAGGCGGGTTGCCTCGTCTCCGACAACGTAAATTTCTTTGTTTTTAAAATTATCCTTTAAAAGCGCGGCAAGTCCCGTCTGGCTGCCAAGCGCGTCGCCGTCGGGGTATTTATGACGGTGTATAATAATCCTGTCGTATTTTTTAATTAATTTCAAAGCTTCTTTAAACATCTTTTTACTCCTTATTGCAATTAACAGAACAGTATACCATAAGGTAAAGCATTTGTCAACTGCCGAATTTGGGACTTGACTTTTGGCGGCTTTTACATTATAATATAAAGAGAGGTAAATATATGAAAAAATACAGAATACGTGTCGGTCTGGACGTGGACGACACGCTTTACGAATGTAATTCGTACGCAGTATCGATAATCAACAAGCGTCACCCCGACGAGGAGCCTTTAAAGGTTGAGGACATAAAGCACTGGGGCGGGAGCGGCAGACACGTAGAGGAACGCATAGCTCTGTATTCAAATCCCGAATTCGTGCGTACGCAGCCCATAACCGAGGGCGCGCAGGAATTTGTGAGAAAGCTTTCGGAAATTGCGGACGTGTTTTTCATTACTGCCGTACCCGCATGCTGTATGAGCGCAAGGGCGGAAAGACTTATTAAAGATTTTCCCGAAATTCCGCACGAAAATATAATTTTGGGCACGCGTAAGGATATAATATCGCTCGATATTATGCTCGACGACGGAGCGCACAACATTTCAAGCTCGCGCGCGGCGTATCCGGTGCTTTTCCGTAAGCCGTGGAATACGGGGCTTTCGGGACTGCTTTCGGTAAACAGCTACGACGATTTTATGCATTTTTGCGAGATGGTCAGAAATTCCTTTTACGACAAATTCCCCAAGCTGGGAAACGGCGGCGTGCTTTGCCTCGTGGGACCGTCCGGCTCGTCAAAAACGGAAATTGCAAACGGACTTACCGCGCTTGACGGCTTTGAAAAACCGCTCACCTCAACGACCCGACCGCGCAGGAGCGACGAGGCGGCTGACGCGTACCGCTTTATTTCCGAGGCGCAGTTTATACGCGAGATGAAGGCGGGCAGCTATATCGAAACCACCGTTTACAGCGGATACCATTTCGGAACCTCGGAAAAGGAAATTTCGCCCATAGTCGAAAGGGGCGGGGTTGCCGTCATTCCCATTGATATTTGCGGCGCAATCACCATTAAAAATTTGTACCGCGAGCGTGCAATGCTCGTGTTTACGAAAAGAGAGCGCGCCGACGCGATAAAGAGCATTATAAGCACGGATATTGACCTCGACGACAAGACGAGGCGCATTATGTCGCTCGACTTCGAGTACCGTAACAGCGAGGTCTGCGATACCGAGGTTGTGGTAGGCGACGACATTGACGAGGTAATTGAAAAAATAGTAGGATTGGTAAATCATAAATGAAATACGATGTTATAATTATAGGGGCGGGTCCCGGCGGTATCTTTTCGGCATACGAGTTGCGCGCAAGCGGGCTTAAGGTTGCCGTTTTCGAGGAAGGGAACGAGCTTTCAAAACGTAAATGTCCCATAGACGGGGATAAAATAACTTCCTGTATAAGCTGCAAAACGTGTTCGATAATGTCGGGCTTCGGCGGCGCGGGGGCGTTTTCGGACGGTAAATACAACATAACCAACGACTTCGGCGGCAGCCTGTACGAGCACGTCGGCAAGGCTAATGCGCTTTCACTTATGGAATATGTCGACGCAATCAACGCGGCGCACGGCGGCGCGCAGACCAAGCTGTATTCCACGGCGGGTTCGGACTTTCACAAGATTTGCACGCAGAACAAACTAAACCTTTTAAACGCGAAGGTACGTCATTTGGGTACGGACATAAATTATACCGTGCTGTCGAATATATACGACGAGTTGAAGGGCAAAATAGATTTTTACTTCAACACTCACGTAAACGATATTAAAAAGACCGCGGACGGCTTCGAAGTGGTCGCCGACAAGAGCTATACCTGCAAATACTGTATAGTTTCCGCGGGCAGAAGCGGAAGCAAGTGGATGGAAAAGGTATGTAAAAATCTTGACATTACAACACATTCCAACCGCGTAGACATAGGTGTGCGCGTCGAGCTGAACGCGGAGGTGTTCGAGCATATTACCGACGAGCTTTACGAAAGTAAAATCGTTTACACCACAGAAAAGTACGAGGACAGGGTGCGCACGTTCTGCATGAATCCGCACGGAATAGTCGTAAACGAGAACACGAACGGCATAATCACCGTTAACGGACACAGCTTCGAGGACGAGAAAAAGAAGACGAACAATACCAACTTTGCTTTACTCGTTTCAAAGCACTTTTCCGAGCCGTTCAAGGACAGCAACGGCTACGGCGAGAGTATAGCCCGCCTTTCCAACATGCTGGGTGGCGGCGTAATCGTGCAGCGGTTCGGCGATATGGTGCGCGGCAGGCGTAGCACGCAGAAGAGAATAGATGAAAATTTAGTTATTCCGACGCTTAAAGCTACTCCGGGCGATTTGAGCCTTATTCTTCCCAAGCGTATTCTCGACGGCATAATCGAAATGATTTACGCGCTCGACAAGGTTGCAAAGGGCACCGCGAATGACGAAACGCTGCTATACGGCGTAGAGGTAAAGTTCTACAATATGGAAGTGGAAACGGACGAAAACCTTGAAGCTAAGCACAAGGGACTGTATATAATCGGCGACGGAAGCGGCGTAACTCACTCGCTTTCGCATGCTTCGGCAAGCGGCGTTTATGTTGCGCGCCACATACTTTCCAGAATATAAATTACATATACAAGTCATTAAAAAGGAGTCGTTAGCGGTATTTTTCATAGAGATTAAAGCAAAGACGATAAAGCTGCCCTTGCTTATTTATTACGGTTATGCAATATTGAAACTATGATAACCATCAATTTAGCTAAGACGATGCCGCAATCATTATTCTGACATTTTTAGGAGTGTAAAACGTCGCAAACAATAAAAAGTTTAAGTGGAATGATGAAAGATATTCAAGTTAAAGAAAGGACTTTATGACGAATGTAATTTAGCTTATGGCGTTGTAGACGACATAATCGAAATAGGATTTAAAATTATTAACCGAAAATATCAAAAAACGATTAGAAATCGAACTTAAAAAAGTAAAAAGGAAAAATTATCAAGATAAATAGCAGTTATCTATTTGTCAAAGTATAGAAAAGAAACAGCGCACCGTACTTCGCTTGCGAAGTACGGTGCGCTGTTTCTTTGCCCACAAGAAAACCCCTATAATAAATACCCTTAGCGCCTCTTTTTAAAATTTCAATTTTGTGCCGTCGGAAAAAACGTATTCGTAGCGTTCTTTTCCGTCCGTTTCGCGTATGACGAATTTGCCCGATTCGCCGTCGATTTTATATTTTACTGCAATTTCCGCACCGTCGCGGCTTACGCTGTATTTGCCCTTAGAGTTTCCCTTTCTGAATTCCAGCTCGTACTCGGTTTGCGTTTTGCCTCCCTTGGTTTCTGTTTCGAACTCCACTGCGGTCTGTTCGATAAGCTTGCCGCCCGAATAGACGGAATAAACGTATTCTGTTTCTCTTTCGCCTTGTTCTTCGGAATATTCCTGCTCCATTTCAACGAAGGACGACTTGTCGTTAACGTCGGCGTAGGCGCGAATTTTCAGCTCGGTTTCGGTTTCGTCTTTTTCGCTTTCCTCGCTGCGCTCGCCTTCGAGACGGTAGTCTGCGCCGTCAATAACCATAACGCCGACAAGCTTGTATTCGTTTTCAATCTCGTCATCGTCTGTTTCCGACTTATACAGAGTTTCGGTATAGTACATAGTGTA
>CATJZR010000022.1 GCA_949745625.1 uncultured Eubacteriales bacterium
CGCTAAAATTAAAAATAAAGCTTTCGCCTTTTATAAATATCGGAAATTTTTCTTTCTTTCTGTTCGTATTGATGTTGCTGAAAATGGCGGAAACAATAATACAGATTACGGCAAGTCCTATCAGTATTCCTATTATATCGCCTGAAAAGTTGCCCCTATAAATCATAGATGCAATTAAAGCGCTTAAATTGATTGCCGCATATACGCCAAGGCTGATAAACAGAAAAAATTTTATCGCATAGTTGGATAACGTTACGGTTTCAAAAAATTTAGCGTCGTATTCTGTGATTTTCTTTTTTTCAAAAACAGTGCCGTCTGCAATTAACGTTTGTTTTATCTCTTTTAATTCGTTTTCTTCAAGTTCCAATAAATCCATCTCTAATATATTATCACTTTGCGTTTGATAAATCAATTAAAAAACCTAAGCCGTTCGGCTTAGGTTTTCAAGTTTATTTCTTTTTGGTTTTGGGGACTTCTTCTATCTTTTCCGGAGAAATCACCTTGGGCATTTTCAGACCCGCCATCGAATACAGGTCGTCGAGAGGGGGAAGGGACTTCATTATGCCGGATACGAAGTTCGCGGTTGCGTTTTTGCCGTCTGCGCTCTGTCCGTTTTCCCAGACGGTAACCTTGTCGATTTTAAGGTTCTTGATTGCTTCAACCTGTGTTGCAACCAGCGTTTCGAGCTTGTCGGCAATCATTAAGCGCACCGCTTCGTCGGAAGTGCCCGCAGCTTTGACGAGCTTATCCATACCTTCCGCCTGTTTGGACAGCGTTTCGTAAAGACCGCGCGCTTCGGCTTCCATTTTGGCGAATATAGCGTCCGCTTCACCCTTTGCCTTGCGGCGTACGTTTTCGGCCTGCGCATCCGCCTCGATTTCAATTTTTCTCTTTTCGATTTCGGAAGCTACGATAACGTCGGCTTCCTTGGTCGCCTTTTCGCGCGAAGCACGCGCAATTTCCGCCTGCTGCTCAGCGGCGTAGCTCTCTTCCTTCGCCTTTGCCGCCTGTACGTTTTCCGCAGTTACGGCAACCTTCATTGCCTCGGCTTCCTTCTGTCTCAGAAGCGCCTTCGACGCGGCTATTTCCGCCTTAGCTCTGTTTTCGCCGTCGATAGCCTTACTTTCCGCGTCTGCTACGTTAATACGCTGCTGCATCTGTGCGTTAGCTTCGCCTATCGCGCCCTTTCTGTTTTCTTCTGCAACAGAAACCTTAGCGTCGTTAATCGCCTTTGCCGCCGCTTCCTTACCGAGTGCGATTATGTATCCGCTCTCGTCGGAAATGTCGGTTACGTTTACGTTAATCAGCTTTAAGCCTATCTTTTTAAGCTCGCCCTCTACGTTGCGTGAAATCGCTTCGAGGAACTTGTCGCGGTCGGTGTTTATTTCCTCTATGTCCATGGTTGCGATAACCAGACGCAGCTGACCGAAAATGATGTCCTTTGCAAGGTCGGAAATATCTTTAAGCTGTAAGCCTAAAAGTCTTTCCGCCGCATTCTGCATAATTCCGGGGTCGGTGGAAATACCGACGGTGAATATAGAGGGCACGTCGATACGGATATTCTGCTTTGACAGCGCGCTCTTCAAATCAACAGAGATTGAGAGAGGGGTCAAATCGAGAAACGTATACGACTGAATAAGAGGAAGCACTAGCGACGCGCCGCCGTGTATACATTTTGCACTTCTGTAAGTGCCGTCCTTATTTGCGGATATTTTACCGTAAATAACCATAATTTTATCCGAAGGGCACTTTTTATATCTCGTAAGAACTACGAGCATCACCATAATGAATAGCAGTACCACGACGATAGCAACGATAATGGCAATCGTCGCGCCTGCGCTTGCAAGTAAATTGTTCATATTTTTTACTCCTTATTTTCTACGGATTGCTCCGATTTTGCCGCAATTTCCAACCGTCTGACTACGGTACATTCGTTCTCTGTCGATACTATTTCAACCGCCTCGTCGACGGCAAGCTTTGAATCGCAGTCGGTGACTGCGTCCAGCTCGACAAATCTGCCCTGCGCGTTCATGGTAATTTTTCCGCGTCCGCTTCTCGACGGGGGCACGGATACGTAAACGGTCGCATGCTGTCCGACTGTTTTTTCTATATCGAACGTGCCGTTACACTGAAGCTTGACAATCATGCGCATAAGCAGCACGACGAGCGACATCCCCGCGCAGCCTGCCAGTATTGCAACTATTACCGCCAGCCACTGCAATTTGTCGCTTGCCAGCGCGCAGGTCAACAGACCCGACCAGCTTCCCACCGCAAAAAATGCGGTTATACTTTTTACCGTGAATATGGACACGCCCGAATCGGTGTCTACGTCAATATCGCCGTCTCCGTCCACATCAACGTCGCCCCCGAAGGACGAAAGGCACATAAGTATTATCTGTACTATCAAAAACAGCGTAGAAACTATTCCAAGCCAGAAAAATATCTGCTCCATCACGGAAAGATTTGTAAACCATTCCTTCATTCAAAAAAACCTCCTATATATTATATAACACGAATAAGCGTCCGTTAAACAATAATTCGATAAATTTATACTGATTAGTGGAAACTATTACAATATGCATTATACACCGTCTGCGCGCGTCCGTCAAGAGGTATTTTTAAACTTGACATATACGCTCTGTAATGATAGAATAAAGAAAATCTAATGAAAAGGAATTATATATGGGAAAACTTCGTTCCGAGAGGGAGAGAAGCCTACAAAGAAAGCTTATACCTCTCAATCTCATTATATGTATAATCGCATTAATTGCCGCCGCGTCACTGTTTCTTCTGCCTATACTGAAGATTGACGCAGGCAAGGTGCTTCGCGACGAGGGCGTTATGGATTTCGTTGACGAAAGAATCGACGAGCAGATAAAGGACTCTCTCGAAGGCAGCGGGCAGGAGGGCGTGGACTATACGCCTGTCGTAGCTATGCTCGTTAAAAACATTTTAGGCAAGGCCGAGGGAGAAATTTCCGTTTCGGCGTACAGCTCGTTCCGCGTGCTTATCGGCTCGGGCGATAAAACCCAGACCGTTTTGGACGATTTGTTTTTCGGCGACGACGCGCTCGCCACGAGGCTTATAGACAGCGTCGTGGACGCGGTTGCAAATCTGTTCGAAACCGAAGAGGGCAGGGCGCTTTTCGAAGAGGCTCTCGTTTCCACTATGACGCAGGAGCTTATAAAAAGCGTCGACGAAGCGACTATCAAAAACGCAATGACGACGGATAACGTCAAGCAGCTCGTTGAAATTATGGGCAGTCTCGGCGACCCCGAGAAGGTGCAGGACGGCAACGTCGGTCCCGTCGCGGACGAGTTTATCGAAAAGGTGGACTCAATGCTTGGCGGGGAAATTAATATAGACGAGGCGGACAAGGCGGCGATAACCGCCGAAATTCAGAGCATCTACGACGTTACCGTAAGCAACCTCAAAGAGGGTGAAAGCGTTACTATGGAGTCGATACTCTGCGTTACGCTTTCCGATAAATTCGATTTAAGCTTAATCAATATCGAAAAAATCTTCGACGTGCTCGGCGGCGGCAGCGAAAACGAAAGCGCTGCTGTAGCAGAGGGTGAAGAGAACGCGAAAGAAATAGTTACCAACTACAACGATTTGCTGCTTAAAATCGGTTACGACGATGATAAAAAGGAAGAGCTTAAAGAAAAAATGCGCACCGCATTAAACGATACGCTGAATAAGTTTATCGAGGAAAACGGTATTAAAGAGTTTATGTCGTACTACGAGTACGTATTCTACGGTATGCTGGCGTTTATCGGACCGTGGCTGATTTTGTTCCTGTTCGCGTTCTTCCATACATTTGCAAAGAACAAACGGTTTACTATGTGGTACGTAAAGCTGCTTTGCTTTATCCCGCCGCTGATTTGGCTTGCGCTAAAACTTTTGCCGATAGTTGCGCCAAAGGTTCCCGTGCTTAACGATATGTGGAACGGCGAGCACGGCGTGCTTGTGCAGGGGCTTGTTTCCGGAATGAGCACCTATGCGTGGGTGAGCGGCATCTGCTATCTGCTGCTTGGGGTTTTATCTATCTTCTGGGCTTTCCCCGTGAAGCGCAAAATAAGAAAGGAAAGAAAATATCCCGAGGTCGAGGACGCCGAGGACGAATACGAATTTTAAAAAAACGGCTTGCATCAGCAAGCCGTTTTTTGTCTGTTTAATACGAAAAGTGAAAGGGCTATCAGCGCGCCGCCTATCATATTGCCGAGAGTGGAGGGGATAAGGCAGTTCAAAACCGCGTTGCCTGGGTTAAGCCCTTCCGCGCTGCCCGAAAGCAGACCTGCGGTAAGGTAGTACATATTTGCAACACTATGCTCGAATCCGCACGCAACGAACGCAAATATCGGCATGTACAGAGCTATTATTTTGCCTGCAGCCGATTTTGCGGACAGAGCGCACCAGACCGCAAGGCAAACTAAAATATTGCAGGGTATACCGCGCAGCAGCGCAATTCCGAAGTTGAGGTTGCATTTTGCCGCCGCTACGGAAATACACGCGTCTTTAACCGCGCCCGTCTGTATGCCGCTGTAAACTACGATTACGGCGATAAGCACGCTGCCTATCAGGTTGCCTAAGTAAACTATGCCGAGGTTTTTAAAAAGCGCCGAAACCTTTATATTCCTACCGATTGCAGGGGCGAGTAAAAGGTTGTTGCCCGTAAAGAGTTCCGCCCCGAAAACGATTACGAGAATCAGCCCCACGGGGAAAACCGCAGCCTTTACCGCTGTCGCCGCGCCGCCGGCTATCGTTGCGGAAGCCGCGTTAGCCGCCGCCGCGCCGAACGCGATAAATGCACCCGCAAATAATGCAAGCAGCAGCGTCTTATACCATACGGCGGAGGTTTTGCTTTGGGCAACGGTTATATAAGTTTGATAGGTTTCAGCGGGAGTGTTCATATATCACCTGTCACGTCGTAAGTTTTATCTATAAGTATATAATCGTAGCCGTGTTTTTTGCAAAGCGCCAAATTGCGGGCGTTGTCCTCAATCAGCTCGTTCTTCGATACGCTTTCAAGCCTGCGCTCTATTACGTTTTCGTAGCCGATAATATCGGCAAAATTATTTTGGATATAATTTTCGGTCATTATAAGGCAGCGGAATTTAATTTCAGACAGGTAGTCTTTATCGAAGTCATTTTGCCAGTCAAAGGGGATATAGCAACCCTCGACGATAAAATTCTGTCCGTTTTCTATCGCGGTTTTTATAATTTCTTTGACTATGCCCCAAAGATACGGCGTAAGCTGTTCGTCGTCGTAAACGGTCAGCGGCGTCTGTCTGCTGCGTATAAGTCCCATTTTAATGTGGTCTATCGAAAGATAGGGGTATTTATATTTTTCCAGCAGCCTCTGCGCATACGCGGTTTTACCGGTGTGCGTCGCTCCCGTAATAATTATAACCATAATCTGATTATATCATAAAAGGTTTTTGGATACAAGCAATTTATTAAACAAAACGGCGGGGGGCTTTTGCACCCCGCCGCAACTTTTTTATTCTTTGGATTTTCTTTTTATCAGCCACGCAACGAAAATCAACACTATGCCTACGCCGAGAACCGCATGGAACATGCCCGATATTCCCGAAATTGCGCCGTTCGCTCCGTCGGACACCGTAAAGACTATTTCGTCGGATTTGACAAGCACGTCGAGTATTCCTCTGACCGTCATCATAAGTCCCGCGCCCAGCACGCCGACGAGGTAAAGGGGCAACGCCCATTTGTACAGTTTTTCGTGCCTTGAGCCGAGTTTATCGTCTACCAGTCCGATAATCAGCGTGAAAGCCGTGCCGAGTACGAGGAAATGCGTGTGTGCAAGTCCGAGGGTGGTATAGGTGTTTACAACCCCGTACGCCTTGGAAAATTCGCGGTAGAACACTCCCAGCGCAAGCCCCAAAGCCAGAAACACCGCTGCGTATTTTATGTATTTTTTCATAAATTACCTCCGTTTAATTTTGACAATAATTTTGTTTTCATTTCGTGTAATTCCTCATCGGAGGGACGGTTACATTCGGCATACATTTTTTTCCTCGGATACCACCAAACGGGGCCGTTTCCGTTGTTGCCGTATTCACCCAAATCGCCTATCGAGCGGGGAAACAGATGCCAGTGCAGGTGTGTATCGCCTATGCCAAGAAGCTCATAGTTTATTTTCTGCGCGTCGGAAGCTTTCTTAACTGCTTCGGCAACCTCGCACATTTCCTTCATAAAAAGCGCGCGTTCGTCTTCGCTAAGTTGGTTTAGCTCTGTTTTATGGTGTTTGTATAAAAACAGAGCATATCCCTTGAATCGCTGAAAATCGCCTATAACGACGTAACCAGTATTCAGTTCTTTTACAAAGTACGGGTTCTTGCCGTCCTTTATCATTTTAATTCTGTCGCATACAAAACACATATTTAAATTCTATCACTAATTGTATATGCTGTCAAACGCATATTTAAGCGCGGTTAATATGTTCGTCGGTTGATATGCGTTAAAACGCAATTAATGCAAACCCCGCAGGCTATGCCTGCGGGGGTTGCATAATTTCATTGCTTGCTGCTAAGGACAATAATACTAACATTGTCTATAACGACTTTAAGATAAATAATTTTCAAATTTGCTTTGCTGTATTACTCGCTTTCCAATTATAGTAATGGCTTGTTGCGGGCAGTTGGAAAAGCAACGGTAACACATAGTGCACTTGCCTTTAAAGGAAATTGTGTCCCCGTTTATTTCTATATTTTTCATTGGGCATACCGCTGCGCAACGTCCGCAGGCAACGCATTTTGATTTGTCTGCCTTAATTGCTTTGTAATACCGCTTTGTCTTGTTACCGAAATACAATCTTTGTCCGAAAAGTCCCGCTAATCTGCAAGCATAATTCAAACCGTTTTTGGGATATTTACCGGATTTGATTTTTGTTGCCGCCGCTTCTATTTCTTTATCGGCTTTTAAAATAATTTTGCGGTTTTCTTGCGGCGATTTTTTAAGCAATTTTACGTCGCCTATGCAGTCGGGCATTTTTAAATGTAAGCCGCCTGAAATTTTTGCTCCGAATTTTTTGAATAGCCTTGCTCCGCAGCCTGCGCCGTCGCCGCTGAAAAGACCCATAGTCGCAATTACGAAAATTTTTTTGTCTTTCCAAAGATGAGAATTTTCTATGATAAAATCACTGACGATTTTGGGCAAAGCGGAATAATAAACGGGATAGGCAAAAACAAGTTCGCCGCTTGATTTAATTGCATTTGAAACGGCTTCATTTTCGATAGAATACGCTTGCGCGTTCTCGTCCAGCAGCTTCAATAAATATTCGGCGCAATGCTTCGTATTGCCTGTACCGCTAAAATAAATTCCTACCATAGCGTTAGTATTGTAACAAAAATGAACGTCTTGGTCAACCTTAAACAAAGAATTCGTGTTTTTTTGTGAAAGCCCGATAAAAAAAGAGAAGACAATCGCCTTCTCTTGCTTGGTGGAAAATAGTAACCTAAAACAAATTTTATAATGCTAATTATGTTTCTTTAATTCACTATCTTTACTTATTTGACTGTCGTCCAAGTTAGTAATTATTGCTTTACTCGCGTTAAGGCAATCTTTCAAATCTACCCAACAATATCCCCCGTCAAATATAAAATGAATATGTCCTGACTTTAAATTAACGTATTTTGGCTTTTTCTTATAAACGATA
>CATJZR010000023.1 GCA_949745625.1 uncultured Eubacteriales bacterium
ACGGCGCGTTCAGGGCAGAGATAGTGTTCAACGCTTACGGAGTAGAGGCAGCAGAGCCTGCGCCCGAAGAGCCCGCAAACGGCGGCATACCTATATGGATATTTATAGTGGTAGGCGGCGGAATACTTTTAATAGTGCTGCTGGCGATAATAATATCGGCGACGCGCCGCAGAAGTTACGCGGACTATTACGACGATTACGATGACGACGATGATGATGACGATGACGATGACGATTACGACGACGATTATTAATGCGCCGGTCTAATTTGCGCTGCGCTTCGCATAACTCTGCTTTTACGCTTGAATAAGCCTTCTATACTTCAAAGTTAATAAAATAAATTGTTGCAAAAAATCGCCGTCGGGGTTATAATACCCTTATGGCGGTTTTTATTTCCGAAAACGAAAAGGATACTTTTGAATTTGCACGCAGGTACGCGGCGACACTCGTCGGCGGCGACGTAGTGCTTTTAAACGGTGAAATGGGCGCGGGCAAGACGGTGTTTGCAAAGGGCGTCGCGCTCGGACTCGGCATAGAGGACGAGGTGACAAGCCCCACATACGCGTATATGAACGACTATAACGGCGTGCTTTACCACTTCGATTGCTACCGCCTTTCGGACGGCGGACAAGCCGAGGCGCTTGGACTTTGCGACTACTTCTACGCCGGCGGTATATGCCTTATCGAATGGGCGGAGAATATTGTGTCGGCGCTGCCCGAAAATGTAAAAAGGGTAAGCATTACGAAGCTCGGCGGTGAAAAGAGGCGGATAGAATATGAGTAATTTTCTTGCGGTCGATACCTCTTCGCGGTATCTTACGGTTTTGGCGGTCAAGGGCGGGAAGGCGGTTTTGCGTCACGTGCCCGACTGCGCGCTGCAACATTCCGTAGCGCTTATGGGCGAGATTGACGCGGCGCTTAAAGAGGCGGGGCTCGACCCCGGGGAGTGCGATTTTTTCGCGGCGGTAACGGGTCCCGGCTCGTTTACCGGCATACGGATAGGTATATCTACGGTAAAGGGTTTTGCAGTTGCAACGGACAAGCCGCTTGTAGCCGTAACCGCTTTCGAGCTTATTGCATATAATGTTGAAGATAATAATTTTTACGTCGTTATCGATGCGGCGCACTCGCATTACTACGTCTGCGGCTTCGGTAACGGTTTAAATCCGTGCTATATGGGCGCGGAGGAGGTCGCGGGATTGGGCGCGCCCCTTTACGGCTTTGAGGATTTGCCCTTTGAAAACTATGAAAAGCTGGATATAAAGGACTGCCTTTATCCCGCAGTCGTCCGATGCAGTAAAAACCTTTCCTGCAATATGCACGCGCTGTACGTAAGAAAGTCGCAGGCGGAGGAGGGGCGCAAATGCTGATAAGGGACTGGAAATACGAAGATATTTTAAGGATTTCCGAGCTGGAGAAGGATATATTTTCCGACGAAGCGTGGAGCTATAAGACACTTGCGTCGGTTTTCGGAATGAAGACCTTTTCGGGAATTCTTTGCGAGGATGCGGGTGAAATCGCTGGCTACGGCGGGGTTACCGTCGCAGCGGATTCCGCCGATATAGGCAATATCGCCGTAGCCGAAAATTACAGAAACGGCGGCATAGGCACCTCTCTTTTGACAGGGCTTTGCGAAATTGCGAAGAACGCAGGTGCGGAAAAAGTGTTTTTGGAGGTCCGCGTTTCCAACTCCACGGCAATGAAGCTGTATCTCAAATGCGGGTTCGCCGGCGTGCATGCGCGCACGCGTTACTATCCCGACGGCGAGGACTGCCTCGTTATGGTAAAAAATTTGTGAGGGAAAGGTTATTCTATTAAAAGGTAAATTCGTTTCCGTAATTACCGAGGGCAGCGGTGAGGATATTTTGCTTCTGCACGGCTACCTTTCGAGCAAGGAAAGCTTTTACTATCAGATAAAGTTTTTGTCGCGGCAGTTCAAGGTCACCGCTCCCGATTTTCCGGGGTTCGGCAAAAGTTCGCCGCTGGATATTCCTTATTCGGTCGGAGATTACGCGGACTGGTTAGCCTCGTTTATAAAAAAAAGCAGGCTTAACAAGCCGCATATACTCGCTCACTCGTTCGGCGCCCGTGTCGCGCTGAAATATCTCGGCGGGCGGGGCGGCGAGGCCTCCAAACTGATAATTACTGGCGGGGCGGGAATAGTAAAACCGCGTTCGCCGCAATATATACGCAGGGTAAAGGCATACAGGCGTGTAAAAAAGCTGTTTCCGGGGTTTGCCGAAAGGCATTACGGCAGCGCCGAATACCGCATGCTTTCTCCGGTAATGAAGGAAAGCTACAAAAAAATCGTAAACGAGGATTTGCGCGAATACGCTTCTCGGATAGAAAACGACACTCTTTTGCTCTACGGTCGGGGCGATACGGTAACACCGCCCGCCGAGGAGGGGGCAACCTTTAATAATTTAATCGTCGGCAGCCGTTTTCAGCTTATGGACGGCGGGCACTTCTGTTTTTCGGAGCGCCCCGACGAATTTAACGAACTGATATTTAACTTCCTTATGGAGGAAAAGAATGGGCATCTTCATTTCAGTACCGAAAACGGTTGAGTGTATCGTCGCGGCGCTTGCGCTTGCGGCGCTTTCGTGCGTCGCCGCGTATAAGCAGGCGGGCGTTCTGCAGTCGTCGGGCTACAGCAATAAAAAGTACTTCTGCTGGGTGAAAAAGAAGGGTAATCTAGCTTTCCAGCGTTTTGTATTTCTTGCAATGATGTGCGCGCTGTGGTCCGCGGTTATAGGTCTGGTTTTGTCGTTCGCGGGGGAGTGGGCTGCAGTTGCTTCGCTTGCGGCGTACCCTGTGTTTTACGTCATTTATATTTTCGCGGATAAAAAGGTTGCGCTCCGTTCGGAGGTGACCCCTACGCCCAGATTCAAAAGGCTGTTCGCCGTGCTGTTTTTGGTTACCGCGGTAGTTTCGTATCTTGCCGTAACGCTTCTGAACTTTACGGACTATATCTGGGGCAACAGGATATTTTCTTATCTGAGGTACGCTCCGCTGTGTGTAATTCCCCTTCTGATAATTCCGCTTATTATGCTTGCCAACGGCATTGCGAAAATTTACGAAATACCGCACAACAAAAAGTTTATCCGCTCGGCGAAGAAAAAGCTTGCCTCGTCGGACATAAAGGTCATTGCAATTACTGGCAGCTACGGCAAGACCACTACGAAAAATATTCTTGCGAATATACTTTCCGTAAAATACAAAGTTCTTACAACGCCGCGTTCGCACAACACGCCCATAGGCATCGCGCTTGCACTCAATAATGCCAACCTCGACGACTACGATATTTTTATCGCGGAAATGGGGGCAAGACATCTCGGTGATATAGCCGAGCTTTGCGAAATCTGCCCTCCCGATATTTCGCTTATAACGGGTATCTGCGGACAGCATCTCGAAACTTTTTTAAGCTTTCAGAATATTGTAAAGGCAAAGGGCGAAATACTTTCCGCAACTAAGGAAAGTGCGGTAATCGCCGCCGACGCGTTCGACGCATTTGCCGATTATCACTGCCCCAAATCCCGTTGCGACTGCGTTTCGGATGTAACCGCGGCAAAGGACGGAACGGAATTTACTCTGACGCTCGGCGGTAAAAGCAGACGTGTAAAAACCAGGCTTTTGGGCGAACATTCGGCTTACAATATCGCGCTTGCGGCGCAGGGCGCTTTTGCGCTGGGTATGACGCTTGACGAAATATGTTCGGCAATTCCCCAAATCGACTATATAGAGCATCGCCTTCAGCTTATAGAAAACAACGGAGTGAGCATACTCGACGACGGCTATAATTCCAACGTCAAGGGCGCGCGCGCCGCGCTGGGCGTGCTTAAACTTTTCGACGGACGCAAGATAGTTGTGACTCCCGGGCTGGTAGAGCTGGGCGTTCTGGAAGAGGATGAAAACGTAGCGCTCGGGAAAGAGCTTGTCGGTTTCGACAAGGTGATTTTGGTCGGTGATACGCTTGTCAAATTTGTTGAAAAGGGTTATCTTGGCGGGGGAGGAAACTCCGAAGCCGTTTCCGTAAGCGCGACGCTTTCGGCGGCTCAGGAGGAGCTTAAAAACTACGTTCAAAAGGGCGATGCGGTGCTTTTTTTAAACGACCTGCCCGACGTATATTAAAAAATAAATTCACCAAAGCAAAGTAAAAAAAAGCGGAGGTGAATTTTTTTATGGGTAAAAGCATAGCCGTTATATTCGGCGGAAAATCAAACGAAAACGAGGTTTCCGTAATTACGGGGACTATGGCTGCAAACGTGCTTAAAAGCGGCGGCGATACCGTTACGCCCCTGTATATGTCGCAGCGAGGCGAGCTTTATACGGGCGAAGACCTTTTGAATATCCAAAGCTATAAGGACGGCGGCTACGAAAAATGCCCGCGCGCAGTCGTGGGCAAGGGCGGGGTGTACGTTCTCAACAAACGCGGCAAAATGAAAAAGTATGTAAAAATAGACGTCGCGCTCAACTGCTGTCACGGCGGCTGGGGAGAAGGCGGTGGCGTGTGCGGACTGTTCGCGCTCAACGATATTCCGCTTGCAAGCGCGGGTATGTTCGAATCGGCGGCGTTTATGGATAAATACTTTACGAAACGCGTTCTGCGTTCGCTGGGCGTAAAAGTCGCAAGATACGTCTACGTTCGCAGCCCCGACGAGTATTTAAAGGCAGAAAAGCTGCAATATCCACTAATCGTCAAGCCCGCAAAGCTGGGGTCGAGCATAGGTATAGAATGTGCAGAAAACCGCGAAGAGCTTGAAACCGCTGTTGCGGCGGCGTTCCTTTACGACGACGGGGTAATTTGTGAAAAATACGTAGAAAACCGCCGCGAGATAAATTGCGCAGCATACTTTGCGGACGGCAAAGTGGTTGTTTCCGAGTGCGAGGAAGCGGTTTCGGACGGTGACATTCTCAGCTTCGACGATAAATATTCTGGCGGGGGAACGCGCGTTATGCCGGCGGACATTCCCGAATCGCTTGCAATGAAAATACGCAAGATAACGGGCAACGTGTATTCGCGGCTGAATATGCGCGGCATAGTGCGCTTCGATTATTTGCTCGGCGGCGACACCGTATATTTAAGCGAGGTAAACACCGTGCCGGGTTCGCTTGCGTACTATCTGCTGTCAAGCGGGTTTAAGGACTTTTACCCCGTGTTAAAGGCGGTTATCGTTCAGGCAGAGGTCGACTATAAGGAAGCCGCAAGCAAAACTCTTTTAAAGACGGGCATATTAAATAACGTAAGCTATAAATTCAATAAATAAAAAAGGCGCGGCTTAAAGCGCACTTCCCATAGTGAATAAAAAAACTAAATTGCACTTTCAAGCGAGGACAAAAGCTCTCAAACAAATTTGTTTGAGAGCTTTTAACTTATACATTTTCAGAACGATAAATTGAAAT
>CATJZR010000024.1 GCA_949745625.1 uncultured Eubacteriales bacterium
CCTCAAATAATTCTTAGTTATTTTATCCATATTTTACCATATTTTGATATAATTTTCAATAGTGAAATTATAAAATTTGGAGAAATTATGAACTATTTATCGAACTTTATCAACTACCTGCAAGCAACGAACAATCTATCGGGTAAAACATTAAAAGCGTATTCAAGCGATTTAAACCAATTTTTCAATTTTGAGCAAAACATCTTTGACCCCGACATATGCGCATTTATTTCGTATTTGAGTATTGAACTTAAACTGAAAGATACTTCCGTCAGAAGAAAAATAATTACTCTTAAAAACTTTTATAATTATTTAATTAATTGCGAAATAATTGAAACCTCACCGTTTAAAAAACTTAAATTCAAATTTAAACAGGAACGTAAACTACCGAAAACGTTAAGTATAAAAGAAATTGATAAAATACTAAAATGTTTTGAAATAGAAACTTCCTACCTTACTCCTTTCGCTTTAAAAGTATATATCCGCAATGCCGCTCTAATTGATTTATTGATTAGTACAGGAATACGAATTGGCGAAGCGGCAACAATAACTTTGGACGATATAATAAGTCCTGAACACACCATTCTTATTCACGGCAAAGGACGTAAGCAGCGCTTAATATACATATCCTCTCCCATCACTTGGGAGAGGCTTAAAGTTCTGATTAAAGAGCGCAAAAAATCAAGTAACAATTATTTGTTTGTAAACCGTTACGGAAACCCTTTGTCAATTCACGGAATAGAAGATATTTATAAAAAATACGTTAAAAAGGCGCAGATAAATACGAAGTCTACTCCGCACTATCTGCGCCATACTTTTGCCACCAACTTGCTTGCAAACGGCGCTGATTTACGTTCCGTTCAGGAAATTTTGGGACACGCAAGCGTTGCAACCACTCAAATTTACACCGAAGTAACCACCGCCCGCAAAAAGCAAGTACTTAAAAAATTCAATTACAGAAATAAATTATAACATTTTAATTCCCCTAATCTTCCTAATTTGCAGAGTCGATTCTCTTAAAGTGGCTTCACTCGTTTTTCAACGCTCCTACGCTTACCATTGCAGAAAAAATCCTTTTTATCCATTATTCACAATAAACGTCTAAGTCGAATACGACTTAGACGTTTTTATTGCAATATTATTGCATAATCAGAGCGACGTATTACAAGTCTGCACAAATAAATGTTTACGAATTACGCCGTATTTTTGATTTATCAATTGATAAATAGAATATCTTCCCCGCTATTTACGCAAGTGCGGAAAAGCTTGTCGCCGTCGAGGTCGCATCTGTGCATATCGACCGCCGAAATTCTATGGTTGCCGTAAGACGTATAATAATAAACGCCCTTGTCCGCATTACAGCAGGATGAATAAACCGTAATTTCAAAACCGTTTTTACCGACCTTGCACGCGCCGCGCGGCTGAGCTACCGTACCGAGAATATGAAAAAAGCGGTTTACGCTTTCCTCTTCGCTATCGCCGGAAACGGAATTGAGACTGAAAAAAGCCGCTCTGACAAAGCGCGATTGCGATGATAAATCGCCCGGCAATCCCAACGCGCCCATTCCGCGGCTATAACTTTTTAAGCGCAGATTTTTTGAAAACGTATTATTTATTTCCGATGCCGACAGACGCATATAGTTATTGAGGTTAAAAACCTGCTGCTCAAACGGCGGATTGTTGGTCAGCACGCCGACGCGGTTTTTATAAATTTTTAGTCCGTCCAACACGAACTCGACTGTAACCGCGCTTTCCCTATCGGCTATAATCCAGTGCAGCTCGGCAGGGGGAAGCCCCTCGCAGTAGCTTTCGTTTGTCAGATTGATTTTCTTTATTTCTTCTACCGCCTCGCTAACGCAGGTGCAGTTGCCGAGAATATACGAAATAAACTCAAACTGGGCTACGTTAGACTTCCCCTCCTTAACAGCGTTATAGTGCGCGTTGCCGACAAAATTCAAGCCTGCCATACATAGCCCTTTTTCGTTTACGGCATCGTAATACAGCGGATAATTATTTTTCACAAATGCCGTGCCAATAATTGCAAAACGGTTTTTCAGACCGTTCAACGAGCGGAATTCTATAAAGCTGCGCGGAGTTATTACTACTTCCTCGCCGTAAGAAAAATCGTTATCAAGCGTGCGTCCGAAATAAAAATCTTTCGTTTTAAGAGTTATAGCAGTACACATTGTAATAAAATTGTGACCTTATTCCGCATTATTTAAACCTTCCGCAATTAAAGAATGCCGCCCGCGCTTTAAAAGCGCGGGCGGCTACGTTTAAATAATTCTTATATCCTTTTCGGAAGTTATAATTGCAAGTTTATCTATATCCGGAACCAAATGCACGGCGCCTTCGCACTTATCGTCTACGTGAATATACGCAGTTTCGCCGCCGATTTTTACCACTGCAAACTTTTCCTTACCGTAATCGGCAATTTTTTCGACTTCGCCGGAAATACCAGTGTCTGCAATCTTCATATCGTACGGGCCGCATTCATACCTCAATTCATCCGTAAACGCCTTTTTGACACCCATTGCGGAAATAAGCTTTTTAGCCATATCGTCGGGCGCGGCAAACTTCGCGTCGCCAATACCGAAGAAAAACTTTATTACTTTCGTCTTTTTGGTTTTACCGTCTATTTCAACCGTTTCAACTACCTTTTCTTTAATCAGCTTACCCTTCATTACAACCTTGTCGGGCATAGCCTCTACCGCCGTTTCGCCGTCTCTCATAAGAGAAACACGCTTTAAATCGATTGAAATTTTCTTTTTGCCTTTTTTGACTTCCTCTTCCGAAACGGCAAACATTCTTCTGCCGCCCAGCTCGAACGAAACCAAAATTTTACCGTTTATGACCTCGGAGGATGCGACGTTAACCTCGATGTTGCCGCCGAACGAAATTGCGTCTGACGGAATAAGCAGCTCGTACTTCCCGTCACTGCAAGAAATTGCGGGAGGGAGCGCTACGCTGTTTTCAAGGAAAGCAAGCACGCCGTCCTTAACCTCGCAGTCCACGAAGTTATATTCGGGTATTCTCGGAAGTATGCTCTCTTCGGTTTCCTTATCGAATAAGTGAACCTTATTCAAATCGAGCGCGGCGTCGAGAATATCGCCTGCCTTAAAATCGGTATCTCCCGCAGCTTCGATTATAATCCTCGTCGAGCTTTCGGTATATCCGTCGCCGTCCATATTGATGTCGCCGTAAACGAGCGTCTGATTACCGAGCTCTTCCTTATGCGAAACCTTGACCTTAATTTTAAACTTGCTGCTTTTTACCGCGTCGGGACTGAGCGAAATATTCTCGGCGCGCAGACCTATGAACACCTTTTTCTGTCCGTTCAAAAACGACGGGCGCACCTTATACATCATCGAATAAGGAACGGTAACTTTGGCTTCGGAATAATCGAAGCTGATTTCGACCTCTTCGCCCTTCTTTTTCAACGTACCCTCAAAGAAATTCATCTGCGGGGTGCCGATAAAGCCTGCAACGAATTTGTTACCGGGGAAATTATACAGATTTTTAGGCGAGTCTATCTGCTGTACGAAGCCGTTTTTCATTACGACAATACGCGTACCCATAGTCATTGCCTCTATCTGGTCGTGCGTGACGTAAATAAACGTAGTATTCAGCTTCGCGTGCAGCTTTGCGATTTCCGCGCGCATCTGCGTTCTCAGCTTTGCGTCGAGGTTGGACAGCGGTTCGTCCAAAAGCATTACCTTGGGCTCGCGGACTATTGCCCTACCGAGCGAAACTCTCTGACGCTGACCGCCGCTCATTTCCTTGGGCTTTTTACTTAAATATTCGGTTATGCCGAGTATTTCGGCGGCTTCGGTTACGCGACGGTGTATTTCGTCCTTGGACAACTTTCTCAGCCTTAACCCGAAAGCTATATTTTCATAGACCGACATGTGCGGATACAGCGCATAGTTCTGGAAAACCATTGCAATGTCCCTGTCCTTGGGCTCCACGTCGTTTACCACGGTGTCGCCTATCGTCAGCTCGCCCGCGCTTATATCCTCTAACCCCGCTATCATTCTGAGAGTCGTGGATTTTCCGCAGCCCGACGGACCGACGAAAACTATAAATTCCTTATCCGCGATTTCCATATTGAAATCGTTTACAGCTTTCGTGCCGTTAGGATAGACCTTATATATATGTTTTAAATTTAATCCTGCCATACGTATACCCCTTTTAAGTTAAAATCGCTATCGAGCGAGCGGGCATTTTCAATAACGAGCCCTTACTTGAAATACTACCCTTTATACAGATGCTCTGCGCAAGAGTTCCCTCTATTCCGCCGACTTCCTTATCGGTAACCGCGGTGTTTATAACTACGGTGACGCTCGTATTGTTATAAGTCTTTTTCATTATAACAACTTCGCTGTCGTCGTAAGCTATTCGCTGCGGAGCGCCGCGCATAAGCGCGGGGAACGCGTTGCGCGCATTGTTACAAAGCTTGTAATAATTGAGTATGGAATTTGCGTCCTCCGACTGGTCCTTAACGCTGCCGAAAAGATATTCGGGGTTCGCGCTTGCGCCGGGAGGCGGCGTAGTCACGTTTGCAACGTCGTCCCATAGCATGCCTATTCTTAAATCGGGGTCGCTGCTCGTTCTGACTGCGGTCATTCCTATTTCGTCGCCGTAATAGGTGAAGGTATTGCCTGAAAACATAGACAGCAGTCCGTAAGCAAACTTGATTTTGTCCTCGTCACGGGCTACTCTTCCCGCTATTCTGCCCTTGCCGCTATCGTGATTGCTTAAAAACGGCGCCGCGATATTGCCCGCTGCAGCGCTATAGGTCTTGTTGACCGAATTCCACATACTGCTTGCCGAAGAATTATTGACAGCCTTTACAACCTCGTTTGTAACGTCGAAATCGAAGAAGCTGTCTATACCGCTTTGGTAAAACGTACTTTCAAGCACGTTTCTGTTGGGGCCCCAGCACTCGCCGACTATGTATGCGTTTTCGTTATATTTGACTGCCGTATCGTGTATAAACTTACAGAATTCCGCGCTGTCGGTCGTTCCCGTGGAACAGTAATAATAGCACCCGTCAAGGCGGAAACCGTCCGTATTTCTGTCCGAAATCCAGAACTTGATTATATTGTCTACTTCGTTTCTCAAAACAGGATTCGAAAGGTTCAAATCGGGCATGCTTTTATCGAACTGCGACTCGTAATAGACGTTGCCTATCTGGGTATATTTGTTCTGAGGTATAGCCGACCAGTTGTAGTATCCGGCATACTTTGAATCGCCGCCCTGTCCGTTCTGGAACGCCGCGCCCGCCTTAAACCACGGGTGCCGGTCGGACGAATGATTTACGACCAAGTCTATAATCACCTTTATGCCTTTTTCGTGCGCTTTTTCAACGAGGTTGTCGTAATCGTCCAAAGTGCCGTAATCGGGATTTACGTCGTAATAATCGGTAACGTCGTAGCCGTGATAGCTCGGGCTAGGGTTGATTGGCATAAGCCATATTCCCGTATATCCCATATCGCGGATATAATCAAGCTTTTCGGTTACGCCGTTAAAGTCGCCCACGCCGTCGCCGTCGGAATCGTAATACGAACGTACGAAAATCTGATAGTAATTGTCGTAATTGTCATCAATAATGTTTTCATCCAAAAGCTTAGCCCCGTTGTTGCCGCATGCAGTGAATGCAAACGCCGAAGCTCCTGCGGTCAAAGCGCAAAGCGCAACCGCGGAAATTTTCATTAACTTCTTTTTCATTTATTACCCCTTTACCGAACCGCCGGTAACGCCTTGCACGTAGTACTTCTGTAACCAGAAGAACAGCACCGTTATAGGAATCGAAATCAGAACGGACGCCGCGCAGAAACGCGTGAAATACAGATATGCGACTTCCTTGTCGAGCATTGCTTTAAGTCCGACGGCAACGTTATAATAATCCTGGTCGCCGAAAGCCATAAGCGACGCAAACATATATTCGCCCCACGGCGCCATGAACGCGGTTAAGACGGTGTAAATGATAATGGGCTTTGCAAGCGGAAGTATAATTTTTATGAATACCGTGTGCCGGCTTGCACCGTCTATTCTCGCCGCCTCGTCAAGCGATTTGGGTATGGTGTCGAAAAAGCCCTTGCTTATGTAATAGCCCATACACGAGCTTGCGACGTAAACCAACACCAGTCCGACAAGTCCGAACGTCTGCGTAAGACCTATAAGCTTCAAAAGGAAATATACCGCCGTCATGGACATAAAGCCGGGGAACATTCCCAATACGAGCATTAAATTCATAAGCGGTTTTCTCATTCTGAAACGCAATCTCGACAAAGCGTAGCTTGTAACGAGCACGAAAACCGTCTGAATTACGGTTACGAATATCGAAATGATAAGCGTCGTGCCATACCATTTGGGAAAGTTGAAAATCGATTTGTCGGTAAACAGCTTTATATAGTTGTCGAACGTCCACTCCTTGGGCCAGAAATACGGAGTCGCCGTACCGGGCTCGCCCCTGAGCGACTGTATTACGAGATACAGAAAGGGAAACAACCAGACAATGCTTATAAGCGTTAAAATTATATATATTGCGATATTGCTGCCGCGTTCGGCAGCTTTTTTACTGCGTAATTTCTTAGCCATTACATGAACTCCTCCTCGTTTTTGACCGAACCGGACTTATTGTAGACTATAAGCGAAATAACGGCAGTGATTACGAACATAAAAATACTTATTACCGAAGCCATACCGTAAGCCTTATCCTGCATTACCATTTTGTAGAGCCATGTTATAAGAAGGTCGGTCTGCCCCGCGGAACCCGCAAAATCCGACGAAGTGGGGTTACCGCCCGTCAGCAGGAAAATTACGTTAAAGTTGTTAAGGTTGCCTATAAACTGAGTTATAAGGTAAGGCGCGGTAACGTGCAGCATATACGGCAGCGTAATTTTAAAGAACGCCTTTACGGGACCGGCTCCGTCAATTCTCGCAGACTCGTACAAATCCTCGGGAATATTCATTAATATACCCGTGGTAATAAGCATAGTGTACGGAATACCTATCCAGATATTAACGATAATTATCGTTACCTTCGCAATGTTCGCGTCGGTCAAAAATCTGATAGGCTTATCTATCCAGCCCCAGCTTACCAACAGATTGTTTATCGCGCCCTGGTCGGCGAGCATCTGCGACATCAACAGCAGGGAGACGAACTGCGGAACCGCTATAGTCATAACGAGAACCGTTCTCCAAAGCTTTTTAAGTTTTATACCCTTTTTGTTGATTATAATCGAAACTATCATTCCCAGAATGTAGTTCGAGAAGGTTGCAAAAAACGCCCATATTACCGTCCACATCAAAAGCATGGCAAACGTATAGCCGAACTTGCTTGCTTTCGCCATTTCGCCGCCGAAAACCTTTGCGAAGTTGTCCCAGCCTATCCAGGTGAAAAGCTTTTCGGGGGGCTGATGAGCTGCGTCGTAGTTGGTAAACGCGACGAAAATCATAAAGATTATAGGAATAACCGTGAATATCGTAAGCCCTGCAAGGGGTATTCCCAAAAGGGTTTTGTGATACTGGTCGTCAAGCAGCGACGCCACGTCCTGCTTGGCCGTTGCAAGGCGCAGCCCCGCTTCGGTTATTTCCTGCGACGCATACGCCGCCTTGATGTTTTTATACCAGACGTAAACGAAAACGAGGATAAACAGAATAGTCAGCAGTCCGTACAGAAGTATTAAAAGGCTGTTGTCGCCGACTACCTTTATTTCGAAGCCGAATTCGTCCTTGCCCGACGTGGTTTCCACGGTGCCCAAGCTTCCCAGAAGCCCTAAGTACTGACCGCCGAACAGCGCCATATATAAAATGAACATCAGCTCGAAAACAAGCTGCATCAGACCTCTGAGCCATTGCTTCC
>CATJZR010000025.1 GCA_949745625.1 uncultured Eubacteriales bacterium
GCGTTGAACTTGCGTTTTGCCTTGGTCGTGTACGTCTATGTACACTCCCTGCGGTCAAAGCCGCGTTCGCCTTGTCTTGCTTGCTTCTCCAATCCTCATTCTGTTTCCCGTGCAAATGCGGGACGCAAATTTTATTGAATAGGTTAATTATGTCAAAATATTTTTCATTCGAATTACAGCATATTGATAAATACACTGGTGCCCGCGCGGGTGTTTTTCATACTCCGCACGGCGATATTTTAACGCCCGTATATATGCCCGTCGGCACTCAGGCGACCGTAAAGGGCGTTTACCCGCGCGACTTGAAGGAGGCGGGTTCGAGCATAATACTTTCAAATACTTATCATTTGTATATCCGTCCGGGCGACGAACTTGTAAAAAAGGCGGGCGGTCTGCATAAGTTTATGAACTGGGACGGTCCCATTTTGACCGACAGCGGCGGCTTTCAGGTATTTTCTTTGACTAAATTGAACAAAATTACCGACGAGGGAGTGCAGTTCTCGTCGCACGTCGACGGGTCGAAGCACCTTTTCACGCCCGAGAAGGTAATGTCTATCGAAGAGAATCTCGGCGCGGATATAATAATGCAGTTCGACCAGTGCAGCGAGTACGGTTACACGCACGAGCAGGCAAGGCAGGCAATGGAACGCACTGACAGTTGGTTGAAACGCTGCGTCGCGGCAAAAACGCGCGATGACCAGGCGCTGTTCCCCATAATTCAGGGCAATTTTTACGACGATTTGCGTCTTGAAAGCCTTAAACGCGCAAAGCAGTTTGCAACTGACGGAATTGCGATAGGCGGGCTTTCCGTCGGCGAGCCCAAACAGAGAATGTACGAAATTCTCGAACTGATGCGCCCGTATTATCCCGAAGGGCTTCCGCGCTATCTTATGGGCGTCGGCAGTCCCGACTGTCTTATCGAGGGCGTCAAGCGCGGTGTGGATATGTTCGACTGTGTGCTTGCTACGCGCATTGCAAGAAACGGCACGGCGTTCACTTCCAATGGCAAAGTGGTCGCCCGCAACGGCAAATACCGCGAGGACTTTTCACCTTTGGACGAAAGCTGTAATTGCTACTGCTGCAAGAATTATACCAAGGCGTACGTAAGGCACCTTATAAACGTAAACGAAATGTTGTCGGCAATGCTTTTAAGCGTGCACAATATAACTTTCCTGCATAAGCTTATGCGTAATATGCGCGAGGCGATTTTTGCGGACAGCCTGACAGATTTTGCCTCCGAGTTTTACGCGCAATACGGCGATTTTAATTAAAATTAAGTGAAAGTTTAATGTAATTGCCTTAAAGCTTAAAAAAACGCTTGCCAAAAAGCGCTAAATAAGATATAGTTTAAAAAAATTAATTTGGAGAAGATTTATATGTTCAATAACCTTTTGGTTGACACTACTCAAATTTCTACCTACGTAATTTTGGGCGTGCTTATCGTTGCGATAATCGTAATGTTCGTATTTTCAAGCAGACGCCGTAAAAAGCAGGAAGAGGACGCAAAAAACTTAATCGACGCAGTCAAGCCCGGCAATAAGGTAAAGACTATCGGCGGTATATGCGGAATAGTCGTTGAAATCGACACCGAGGAAAACACTTTCGTTCTCGAAACCGGAACCGAGCAGTCGGGTAAATGCTTCATCAAGTTCGACAAGCAGGCAATTTACCAGACAGATGCAGTCGTTGAAAAAGTCGCTCCCGCAGAGGAAGCTAATGGTGAAGAGGTCGCGGAAGAGGCGAAGACCGTAGAGGAAGCGCAACCTGTCGAGGTTGCAGAGGAAAAACCTGCCGAGCCCGCAGAAGCTTCAACGGAAGAGGTCAAAGAAGAAAAGAAGCCTGCGAAAAAGACCAAAAAGAACTAATAATTTGCAAAACCTCCGCATAGATTAAAGCGGAGGTTTTTTTATGCGCAAAAATATATTTCAGATAGTCAAGGCATCGTCGGCGTCGGTAATCGTTTCGCTTATATTCGTGCTTGTGTTCACTCTTATAATTCAGCTTTTCAGTCTGCCGCTCGGCGCGGTCAAGCCGGTAAATCAGGTGTTCAAAATTCTTTCAATCGTGGTTGGCGGATTGATTTTTATTCGCGGCGACAAGGGTTGGCTTAAAGGTATAATTTACGGTTTGGTTGCCGTTATCGTAACCTATCTACTGTACGGAGCAATCGCTCATTCGCTTTCTATAAGCTGGAAATTCGCAATCGAGATACTTCTTGGCGTAGTCAGCGGTGCTATTACGGGAATAATAGCGGTCAATATCAAAAAGAGCGCCTGAAATTACTTGATTTTTTTATCGCCGCACATTATAATTATAAACGTAATCCAAGCATAAAGGAGATTTTTATAATGATTAAAACAATATCTACTCCCCGTGAAAAGAAGGTAACGGGCTGCGGCGAATGCAGAAGCACCTGCCAGTCGGCTTGCAAGACCAGTTGCACCGTCGGCAATCAAAGCTGCGAAAGAATTACAAGAGAAGAAAATCCCGAAAAAATTAATAGAAAATAATAATAATTAATAAAGAGTAAGGAGCAGTAAAGCTGCTCCTTTTAACTGTTGTAATGGTACATATTTTTAACTTCGAGAACTACAACTACATATACGATTCGGGCAGCGGAAGCCTGCACGAATGCGATAAAGATACTGCCGACTACCTGAAAGCCAAGTGCGAGGGCGGGATAATGCCCGTGCTGTCTGCGGAAAAAATCGCAGAAATAGAAGCAGATATAAGCGCCTTGAAGGCCAAGGGGTTGCTGTTTGCCGACGAGGTAAAGACTGCGCCCATAAAGCCGAAGGACATAAAGGCGCTTTGTCTTCATATCTGCCACGACTGCAATCTGCGTTGCCGTTACTGCTTTGCCGACGAAGGCGCATATCATTCCGAGCGCGAGTTTATGAGCCTTGAAACGGCGAAAGCGGCAATCGATTTCCTGCTGAAAAACAGCGGCAACCGCAAGGTTCTCGAAGCCGACTTTTTCGGCGGCGAGCCGTTGATGTGCCTCGACACCGTCAAAAAGACGGTAGCTTACGCTAAAGCGGAGGCGGCGAAGCTCGGTAAGAAATTCCTTTTCACGACCACGACTAACGCCCTGCTTCTCGACGACGACGCAATCGACTTTTTCAACGGCGAAATGGAAAACGTCGTTTTAAGTTTGGACGGCAGGAAAGAGGTGCACGACGCTATCCGCAAAACCAAGAACGGAAAGGGCAGCTTCGACCTCGTAATCGAAAACATCAAAAAGTTCGTCCGTTCGCGCGGGGACAAGCACTATTATGTGCGCGGCACGTTTACGTCTAAAAATCTCGATTTTTCCAAGGACGTAATTTTTCTTGCGGACAACGGGTTCGACAGTATCTCAATGGAGCCCGTCGTCACCGATATTGCCGACCTGCAAATCAGGGACGAGCACCTGGGTACGGTCTGTGCGGAATACGAAACGCTTTGTAAGCAATACCTTGAAAAACACGAGGCGGGCGAAGGCTTCAATTTCTTCCATTTCAATATAGATTTGGAAGGAGGGACATGCCTTCAAAAACGCGTTTCGGCGTGCGGTGCGGGCAATGAATATTTTTCGGTCGTTCCCAACGGAGACCTGTATCCCTGCCACCAGTTTGCGGGCGATAAAAACTTTTTGATGGGCAACGTAAAAGACGGGATAATCCGTAGCGACATACGCGAAAAGTTTGCATCGAACAGTCTGTTTACGCGCGAGGAATGCGACGGCTGCTTTGCTAAATTTATATGCAGCGGCGGGGGCAGCGCCAACAATTACAATTTTATGGGCGATATGAACAAGCCATATCCTGTAACCTGCGCCATGATGAAAAAGCGTATCGAATGCGGTATGCACGCGTTGGCACGTAAAAAAGACGGCAAAAATTAAAAAAAGAATTGCTAAAAATCGATAATTAATTGACGGAATTCTTTTTTTCTTATATAATGTAGTAGTTAATCACAATTAGGAGTATATAGATGGGCAAAATCAAGTCGGCAATTTTAACGGCGATAATCGTTGCGGCTATCGCGGTTCTTGCATTTTTTGCCACCGTATCTTATACGGTTCCCGGTTCCGACGGGGTCAAAAAATTTAATTCGTTTCTAACCAGCATAAGTCTCGGCGGCGACCTTACGGGCGAAGCCGTATCCGTGCTGTACCCGAAAGGGGTCATTTCCGACGCGGACTACCGTTCGGGTATCCCCTCGGACGATACTGCGGACAAGTATAAGGACAAGTACGAGCAGTTCGGCAGCGTCTGGATTGAAAAAGAGGTTCTCGGTGAAAACGACGAAAACAAGGAAACCTTGCTGAACAATGTCAAGCATGACGCCGAAATGCTGTCAAAGCGTCTCGGCGAAAAGGGATATTCCGCATATTCGGTAGCCGTGCGCGACGATTTTACTATCGCTGTGACCGTTCCTACCGGCTTCTCATATTCCGAATATGCCGACACCGATTACAGCGGTTCGCGCTCCGATAAGGAAACCGCGATAAGAAACACCTTGACATACTTGTCGTTCGGCGGCGAGCTTTCACTGAGAAACAGCGAGGTTGGCATCGGTCACGACAACATTTTAACGCCTATCACGGCGGACGTAAATTCGTATTTCAAAAGCTTTAAAAAATTTACCCGCGCAGGCAACGTGGCGGTAAGGGTAGACCTAACGTCCGACGGCAAAGCGCTGTTTGAAAGTATTTCGGCAAAGGTTTCTGCGGCAAGCAATGACAAGGCGGTCGGCTTCTATATCGGTGACAGTCAGTTAATATCGCTTAAACTCGAAGAATCCGTTTCCGAAGAAAGCTTCTTCATTACAGTACCCGACGAGAGGACCGCGCAGGACTACGCTATCGTGCTTCAATCCTGTATCAAAGGCGAAACTCTCGCTCTCGATTACGGTAGTGCAAACGACCTCGAGGTCGTTTACGCAAGTGCTTCGCTCGGCTCGCACGCTGCGATATTCCTGTTCTGCTCGATGTTTGCACTCGTGTTGGCTGCTATCGTCTATTCGGCGGTAAGGTACAGGCTGCTCGGCTTCGTAAACGCGATAACGATACTTGCATATTCGCTTACCGTAATAGTTGCGTTACTGTTGATAAACATCGAGTTGACGGTTGCGGTTGCAATCTTTGCAATGGCGGGGCTCGCTTTGCTTTGCGGCGCAAATTTCGTTGTGTTTGAAAAGGTGCGCGGCGAAACCCTCAAGGGTAAGACTATGCAGTCTGCCGTCAAGGCGGGCTATAAGGGTTTGCTTAAAGCCATACTCGAGCTGCACGTGGTACTCGTGGCGGTATCGCTTATAATCGCGCTTGTCGGCGTAGGCGAGGTTGCTGCCTGCGGACTGATATTCTTTATCGCTTCGCTTGCATCCTATATCCTTTACTGGTTCACGCGGTTTATGTGGTTCGTCGTGAGCTCGACCGTCCGAGACAAGTTTGCATTCTGCGGCTTTAAGAGGGAGGAACTCGAAGATGACTAAACTTAAACTCTCTTCCAAAATGCACTTGTTTATAATAATTTCCGTTGCCATTGCGGTAATAGGTTTTGCGGTCGGTACGGTTTTTCACTTCGTCGGCGGTGCGTTTTTCAACTACGGCGACGAGCTTAAGCCCGAGTATAAGACCGTAGAGATAAACTACGCCTACGTCGATTACAGCGACGAGGCGGACGTTTACGAAATATGCGACGGCATATTCGGTAAGCTTGGCGTAAGCTACTACGAAACCGTTTCGGGCGACACTTCCGAGGGCGGTAAAATAATCTGCAAGTTTTCAGGTTCTACCGATTCCGATAAACTTATTCAAGCGGTTACCGAGATAGAAACCGCGTTGAGAGGCGGTAACGACAGCACGCTCAGCAATGCGTCTGTTCATTCCGACGTAGCCGAGCTGAACGGCGGCAAGGTTCTTACCTACGTTTCGATTGCACTGGCATCAGCGGTAGTGTTGCAATTTTTGTATTTCTTGATAAGATACAGCGTGACTATGGCGTTTTCAGCCGCGCTTGCAAATATACACAACCTTGTAATTTACACGGCGCTGCTTGCGCTTACGCGCATACCCGTCGGTATTTCCGCGGTTGCGTTCGGGGCATTAACGGTGCTTGTCACTATGATTGCGTGCGGGTTCGTGTTCGACAGATACCGCCGCAACTTCAAAAAGGAAAGCTTTATAAAGCTTGACAAAGATGAGCAGACCGAAGTTTGTGTACGCGAAAGCTTTATAAGCGTGCTTTATCCCGTAGTGGGAATTGCTGCGGCGGCTGTCGTAATTTTCGTAATGCTTTCTATAAGCGCAATGTCCGCACTGACGGTTCTTGCGCCCGTAGCGGCGGCATTAATCGGCGTCGCTTCCGCACTGTATGGAACGCTGTTCTTTACACCTTCCGTATACACGCGAATAAAGCTTATAGGCGATAAGGTCGCAGCCGGCTCTAAAAATAAAAAATAAATTCAATTAAGGGCGGGTATCAACCCGCCCTTACGTTTAGTTATGAAAAAGATAATTCCCGAATACGAATTTTCGTCGGAACAACTTAATACCGTCAGACAGCTCGCTTCCGAATGCGGGCTGTTGGAGGATACCGTCAAAATACTGTATGGCAGAGGAATAGACGACGTGGAAAAGATAACCGCGTTTATCCGTCCTTCGCGCGCGCAGTTTATTTCACCGTTCAAAATGAGCGGCATGAGCGAGGCGGCAGAGTTAATCGGCCGCGCCCGAGACGAGGGCTGGACTGTTGCCGTTTACGGCGACTATGACGCCGACGGCGTATGCGCGTCGACAATTATGTATCGCGCCTTGTGCGATTTCGGCATAGTTCCCATTGTATACGTTCCCGAGCGGCGCGACGGTTACGGTTTGAATAAAGCTGCGATAGATGAAATTTTCGAGGAGCATTTTCCGCAGCTTTTTATAACGGTTGACTGTGGAATTTCCTGCGCGGAGGAAGTGGAATACATAAAGGAGCAGGGCGCCGAGGTTATCGTAACCGACCATCATGAGCTGCCTGATGTTATCCCCGACTGTATCTGCATAAATCCTAAATTCAACGACGGATATATTTACGACAATCTTTGCGGCGCTGGCGTAGCGTTAAAAGTGGCGGTTGCACTTAACGGTGCGGACGCATATAAATATCTCGATTTTGCCGCCATTGCAACCGTTGCCGACAGCGTTCCGCTGACGGGCGAAAACCGCAGCATAGTCTGCGAGGGGCTTAAACTTGTCAATGAAACGCCCCGTCCGTGCTATTCGGGTTTCTTTAATAAAAGCGACAGCGCGGTTACGGCGCAGACGATAGCGTTTAACGTCGCACCCAAAATAAACGCGGCGGGCAGAATGGGCGACGCTCGCTCGGCGGTGCGCCTTTTTACCGAGACCGACGAAAACGAAATTTTCAATCTTTCCGCAAAGCTGACCGCATACAATTTAGAGCGTCAGAAATACTGCGACGAGCTTTACTCCGACGCGAAGCGGAAGATAAAAGAAAAAGGTGCGTACGGCAAGGTTGTTATGCTGTGGGACGAGGGCTGGAATACGGGCTTTGTCGGCATAGTAGCCGCTCGTATTGCGGAAGAATACGCGCGCCCCGCGCTGCTTTTCGTAAGGAATGGCAATATGCTGAAGGGCAGCGTGCGCTCGGTTGAAAACGTCAACGTGTTCGAGGCGCTTAAAGCTTGCGGGGATTGTATTTCCGAATTCGGCGGGCACGCGCAGGCGGCGGGCGTAAATATCGAAATAGACAATTTCGATAAGTTGGAGGAGGCGCTTAACGCTTATCTTTCCGCTAACTATTCCTCCGCCGATTTCGAGCATACCGTCTACGTTAGCGGCAAGCTTGAACGGGGATATTCCGAGCGTTTCGCTCACGAGCTTGAAATGTTAGAGCCGTTCGGCGTCGGAAACCGCCGTCCCCTGTTCGTAATCGAAGAGGGCGCCTCTGACGCGCAACCCGTAAAGCCGCAGTCGCCGCACGTTTCCATAAAGAGTGACAAAATAGAACTGATGTATTTCGGTGGCGCGAAATACACCTATCTTTTGGACAGTCCCGCGCCCAAGAGCTACGTTTTTGAATACAACATATCCAAGTTCCGCGGCAGAGAGTACGTCAAGGGCTACGTGCGCGACGTCGTCGCTTCGCGCGACGCGGGCACGTACTGCAAGCGCGAAATTGCGGTAAACAATATTTTGACGCTCGCCTGTCCCGCGGCGGACTGCGCCGTTAAGTCTATGACCCGCGAAGAAATAGATGCGGCTATGGGCGGAGGTGCGTCATACGGTACGCTGTATATCGCGTCCGATTACGACACGCTTTCTCAGTATAAAAACGTAAGTAAATTTCCGGTCGAATTGTTCACGCTGTCGTCGGGCAACCTTGCGGATGTTGTACTCGTTTCTCCTCGTCACGACGCGGATTTAAGCGGATTTAAAAACGTCGTTTTTCTCGACGGACAACCGGCGGGTGTACGCTATAAGTCGCTCGGCGGCAAAAGCGCAGTAATATGCAGCGACGTTTGCGGCTATAATTATTTAAAAGATTTGTCGTCGGATAGGGGTGACCTGCTCAAAATATTCTCGGTCGTACTCACTAATATGGGCGGCATTGCGGGCTGCGACAGTGGCGAGGTCGCTTTAAAAAGTGATTTCTGCCAGTCTGCGGTGCAGGCGGCGTTCGCGTTAGAGGTTTTCCGCCAGCTACTTTTAATCTCATACGAAGACGGGAAATTCAGACTGTTTCGCGGCGTTAAAACCGATTTGACCAACTCGGAGCTATATAATATTGTAAGAGAATACCATGAAAACCGTTCTTGAAAAAATTTCGGAAAACTATAATAAGCGCGACAGAGAGCTGCTCACCGCCGCATACGGCTATGCCGAAGAGATGCACGAGGGGCAGAAGCGCGCCTCGGGCGAAGCGTACTTTACGCACCCCTGCGCGGTTGCGGAAATACTTATCGACCTCGGTATGGACGCGCCGTCAGTTGCGGCGGCTTTTCTGCATGACGTAATCGAGGACACGCCCGCCACCGGAGAGGACGTCCGCGCCCGCTTCGGCAGCGAAATTCTCACGCTCGTGGACGGAGTAACCAAGCTTGACAAAATCAGCTTCGCCTCGCACGAGGAGGAGGACGCGGAAAACTTCCGTAAAATCTTCGTTGCAATGGCAAACGACGTGCGTGTTATCATAATCAAGCTTGCAGACAGGCTGCACAACATGCGCTCGCTGAATTTTCTTTCGGAGGAGCGGCAGCAGCGTATAGCCAAGGAAACGCTTGAAATTTTTACGCCGCTTGCGGGCAGACTGGGTATATCTCAGATTAAGTGCGAGCTTGAAGATTTGTGCCTTAAATATCTCGAACCCGAAAGCTACTTTTACCTTGTTACAAACATACACGAAAAAATAGAAGAGCGCAAAAGCTTCGTCGAGTCTGTCGTCAGCCAGCTTAAAACGCTTTTAAAGGAAAGCGGAGTAAAGGGCGAGGTGTTCGGCAGACCCAAGCATTTCTATTCCATTTACAAAAAAATGAAAAAGCAGGGAAAGACGCTCGACCAGATTTACGACCTTTCCGCCGTACGCGTTATCGTCGCCACAATCGACGAGTGCTACGAAATTCTTGGTAAAATTCACAAGCAGTGGAAACCCGTTCCCGGCAGAATTAAGGACTATATCGCAACCCCCAAGCGTAACCTTTATCAGTCACTGCACACCACGGTAGTAACCAACTTCGGTCAGTACTGCGAAATTCAGATACGTACGCAGCAAATGCACCGTATGGCGGAATTCGGTATCGCGGCTCACTGGCGCTATAAGGAACAGAAATCGAGTGAGACGGGCTTCGACGCGCGGCTTAGCTGGATACGCGACGTTATGGACTGGCAGGGCAGTCTCAATGACTCGAAGGAATTTGTCGACTCGCTTAAAACCGACCTCTATTCGAACGAACTGCTCGTCTTTACTCCGCACGGCAAGGTCATTTCCCTGCCGCCTGCGGCAACGCCCGTAGACTTTGCCTACGCAATTCATTCCGCAGTCGGCAATAAGTGCGTCGGCGCAAAGGTTAACGGCCGAATAGTTCCGCTCAATTCCGCTCTTTCAACGGGCGACGTTGTTGAAATTCTTACCTCGCCGACCTCGAAGGGGCCTTCGTGGGACTGGCTCAAATTCGTAAAATCCGGTTCGGCACGCGCAAAAATCCGCGCCTTTTTCAAGCGGGAAATGAAAGAAGAGAACGCCAGAACGGGTAAATCGATGTTGGAAGCCGAAGCGAAGCGCCGCGGCTACAATCTCGGCGATTTGCTTACGGAGGAGTCATTCAAGCGGCTTTCAGATAAGTTGGTGTTTTCGTCCGTAAACGAAATGATGGCGTCAGTAGGCTACGGCGCGGTCAGCGTAAATTCTATAATTTTCAAGCTTATCGATTACTATAAAAAAGAAGTCCCCAAGCCCGTTACCGACGCTTCAAGCGGCAAGGGGCGCACGCAGTCGGGCACGGTGGCGGTAAAGGGTTTAAGCGGTCTTTTAATACGCTTCGCGCACTGCTGTAACCCGGTCCCCGGAGACGAGATAGTCGGATTTGTTTCGCGTGGCAGGGGAGTGATAATTCACCGCACCGATTGCCCGAATATCGTAAACGAGGCTACCGAGCGCCTTCAACCCGCGCAGTGGACGGGCGAGCAGTCCGAATTTATCGCGGGGCTGAAAATAGTTGCGGAGGACGACAACGGACTCGTTGCGTTTATATCCGCGGAAATAGCGGCGCTTAAACTCAGCATGACTGCAATCAACGGCAGAGTTAACAAGGACAAGAACGCCGAATTCGATATAAGAATTAAGCTCAACAAACGCTCGGATATAGATTTGCTCGTCAACCGTATCAAAAAGGACAAACGCGTAATAGACGTTTTCAGGACGACGAAATGACGGTAATCAAGGTATTGCCGCGCGGCTTCGGCTGCGATTCGTAAATTGTTACTGGCTACGGCTTAACCGCAGTAATAGTTGACTGCGCCGACGAAAACGTATTTTATGAATGTGACGAGCGCGGGTTGCGCCCCGTCGCTGTACTGCTGACGCACGGACATTTCGACAACGTCAGCGGATGCGGGCTGTTTCATTTAAAGGATGTCCCCGTTTACTGCGGCGAAAAAGAAAAGGACTATATTTTCAGCGCCGCAAACCGTTCGCTTTTCGGCGGCGTGTATATCCCCGAATTTGAAATTTACAGAACTTTAAAGGACGGCGAAAAAATGACGGCGGGCGGGATTGAGTTCGAGGTAATTGCAACGCCGGGACATACCGTCGGCGGAGTGTGCTATAAGGCGGAAGGCTGTCTGTTTACCGGCGATACGCTGTTTCGCGGTAATATCGGCAGAACCGACCTTGCGGGCGGCGACTTCGGGGCAATAATTGCAAGCCTAAAAAAGCTTGATGCGCTCGACGGCAATTTTAAAATATATTGCGGTCACGAAGAGGATACTACGCTCGATTACGAGCGTGCAAACAATAAATATGTTAAATACTAATTCGGAATATCTGCGTCCCGAAATTATGGACGTTTTGCGTGCCTTCGACTGCGAAGAAGAGAATTTCACTCATTACTTCGAGTACGCAGGCGGCAAATTTTTCAATTCAATAGAGTACAACGGTGAATTTTACGACTTCGAAAACGAGGCGGAGACGGAAACGGAACTGGTTTTCAGGCGCCTTGCAAAGAGGTACTGCAAGCTTGCTTTTTATAAGGTGATTTCAAAATTCAAGGGCGGGCTTGTGTGGGGCGCGCTCACGGGTATAAGACCTACCAAGCTGGCGTATGCCGAGCAGGCGGAGGGGCGCGATTTTACCGCCCTCTTTAAAGAAATGGACGTAACGGCGCGTAAAACCGAGCTTGTCGTGCGCATACTCGAAACGCAGAAGGGCGTTTACGGCAACCACGGCGGGCAGGATTTGTTTATAAGTATACCGTTCTGCCCGACGAAGTGCGATTATTGCTCGTTTATCACCGCGCCGTTAGAGGCGACGAAAGGGTATGTCGATAGCTATATCGACTGTCTGATAAAGGAAATCGAAAGCTTAAAAACCACTGAATTCAACAGTATATATATCGGCGGAGGCACGCCGTTTGTTTTAAGTGAAGAACAGCTTAAAAGAATTTACTCGGCTTTAAGCAGGTTCAAAACCGACGAGTACACCGTCGAAGCGGGCAGACCCGACGTGTTTACCGAAGAAAAGCTGAAACTTTCAAAGGAATACGGCGTTACGCGTATATGTGTAAATCCTCAGTCGTTCAACGACAAAACGCTTGAAGCGATAGGCAGACGGCACACGGCGGAACAGACTGTAAATGCCTTCCGTCTTGCCGAAAAATTTTCGTTCGATATTAACTTGGACTTGATTGCAGGTCTTGCGGAAGAAAGCGTTACCGATTTTGAAAAGTCTTTGAAAACGGCAATTTCTTTAAACCCTGCAAATATAACGGTGCATACGCTGTCTTTAAAGTCGGGCGCGAAGTTAAAAGAACGTATAAAACGGCTGAATATTTCAGGTATTTCCGATATGGTCGATTTGTCAGATAAGCTTTTAAGCGAGGCGGGGTATCTTCCGTATTATCTGTACAGGCAGAAGTATCAGGCGGGTGGACTTGAAAACGTCGGTTGGTGCAGGCAGGGCAAACCTTGCATTTATAACATAAACGTAATGGAAGAAATTTCCGACAATATTGCGCTGGGTGCAAACGCGATTTCAAAAAAACTTTTCGGCGGCAACCGTATCGAGCGGTACGCAACCCCCAAGGATTTACCTACCTATATCAACAAAATCGAAAGAATAATAGATGAAAGGGACAAGCTATTCAATGAGTGAAGAAATCGAAAATGAAGAGCAGCCGCAGGTAAACTTTTACAGGTTAGACAAAACCAAACCGTATAAAACCGTAAGTGCGGCAGCCACGTCAAGGGCTTACATATTTTTAATAGTTTTTGCCGTGGCTTTTCTTGCGTCGGACGCGGTGTTTACGGCGGTATATTTAGCATCCGGCGATACCGCTACCGACGTGACGGCGATTGTCGCCCCGATTTTTCTTGCCGGAATAGGCTTTTTCTTTTTAGGACTGGGCATATAC
>CATJZR010000026.1 GCA_949745625.1 uncultured Eubacteriales bacterium
CGTTATAGGCGCGAACGGAATAATCCCCATCGGCGCGGAAACGGTGATAGACTACTGCTTAAAGCTTAAAAAGCCGCTCGTCATATTTATCAACGGAATGGATAAGCCCAACGCGGACTATAAGGGCACGCTTGCCGCGCTTAAAGAAAAGTACGCGGGCAGACTTGCGCCCATACAGATTCCCGTAATGCAGGGCGAAAAAATGACGGGCTACGTCAATGCTATACAGGAACGCTGCTACGAATTTTCGACTTCGGGACCCAAGGAAGTCCCCCTCCCGCCGGAGCTTAAAGCCGAAATGGAGGAAATGCAGGCGAGCCTTATGGAATCCGCAGCCGAGAATGACGAGTTGCTGCTTGACAAATATTTCTCGGACGGCAAACTCTCCAAGGAGGACGCTGTTCACGGCATAAGAAAAGGCATACTTACGGGCGGGGTAATTCCCGTTATGGCGGGCAGCGCACTGACAAATCGCGGAGTTATAAACCTGCTTGACGAAATCGTCACATATATGCCCGCCGCTGCCGACAGGCAAAACACGCTTGCAACCGACTGCGACAATGACGACCTCGTTGAAGTAGCTTGCGAAGAAAACGGACCGTTTGCGGCGCAGGTATTCAAAACCGTGCACGACCCCTATTCGGGCAGGCTGAGCTATATTAAAATATTCAGGGGCAAGCTTAAATCTGGCATGACACTCTACAACCCCGACACAGGCACGGAAGAACGCATAGGTCAGATTTTCGCGCTGCGCGGCAAAAAGTGCGAGCAGGTGTCCGAGCTGACGGCAGGCGATATAGGCGCGCTGAACAAACTTTCCTCAACCCTTACGGGACATACGCTCTGCGCTCAGGGCACTAAAATAAAGTTTGACCCCATTAATTTCCCCAAGCCCTGCTTATCGCTTGCGGTGCGCGCCAAAGACAAGACCGATGAGGACAAGGTTTTTGCGGGCTTTACTAAGATGTGCGAGGAGGACTATACGCTCGGCGTTGAAAAGCGCACCGACACGGGCGAGCTTATCGTCAGCGGTCAGGGCGAAATACATATTGAAATAGCCGCCAAAAAGCTTAAATCGCGTTACGGCTTCGACGTGATTTTGTCAGAGCCGAAAATACCTTATCGCGAGACTATCCGCGCCGTGGCTACGGCGGAGGGAAAGCATAAAAAGCAGTCGGGCGGACACGGACAGTACGGACACTGCAAGGTGCGCTTCGAGCCGTGCGAAAGCGGGTTCGAGTTCGGCGACGAGGTCGTCGGCGGCGCGGTGCCCAAGCAATATATCCCCGCGGTTGAAAAGGGACTTAAAGAATGTATGGCGCGCGGCGTTTTGGCGGATTATCCTGTAACCGGTGTGCGCGCGGTACTGTTCGACGGAAGCTATCACGACGTGGACTCTTCTGAAATGGCGTTCAAGCTTGCCGCGGCGCTCGCTTTCAAGGACGGAATGGTCAAAGCAAAGCCCGTGCTTTTAGAGCCGGTTATGAAATTAAAGGTTGCCGTTGCAAGCGAGTATCTCGGCGGTGTAATGGGCGACGTTTCAAAGCGTCGCGGACGCATTTGCGACAGCCATACCGAGGACGGCTTATCTACGGTTATCGCCGAAGTGCCGCAGTCCGAGCTTACCAAATACGCAACCGATTTAAGGGGCATTACGCGCGGACAGGGAAAATTCACGACGGAGCTTGCGCGGTACGAAGAGGTACCCCCGCAGCTTGCAGAAAAAATTATTTTAGCGGCAAAAAGCAATTAAACAGAAAACGTATCGCCGCCCGACGGATGCCCGTCGGGCGGCGTATTTTATGCGGGTTTTGGTTTTTATCAGTCAAGCGGCAGGTTTTTGATTTCTTCCGGAACGCTAACACTTACCTTTTCATACTTATATTCGGTATTTATTTGCAAATTACCTATTACTGCGGAAAGTTGAACAAGCTTTCCGTTTTCGAATTTGAGAGAGTACTCGAACTCGTCGCCGTACTGAACGCTGCTGCCCTTATACTGCTTACTGTCCACGTCGTAGGTTGCGTTTGCAAAGCTTTGCTCATCTTCAACCAGTGCCTGAAGTATTCCGTTTCCGGAATAAGATGCAGCCATTATCGTAAAATCTTCTTGGGTAATCTCCTCCTTTACTCCCCCCTCCAAATACTGATAATATTTGCCGTTTTCCGCCCAAACGTAACCGGTCAATTTTTCATTTTCAAGCCCTAACTCTATCTTGATAGTTTTAGTTGAGCTGTCGCACCACAATTTATAAACGTCGCCGTCAGCCTCGTGTTCAGAGCCGTTTTTCACCAATTCGGTAACGCACTGGACGTTTTGGCTGCAATCGTAAACAGATGTAATTGCCGTCTTCCACTCGTCCGCGGTGACGGTGTAAGAAGTTTCTTTTGTTTCGCCGCAAGCGGTGAAGGCAAACGCGCAGGCTGCCACGGCGAACCCAAACAGTGTTGTGGTAACAAATTTTTTCATAGTGCTAAGTTTCTCCTTAAAAAATAAAAGTGTGTTCCCAAACCGGAAACACACCCGCATGAGTATCTCCGATTTGTTACCACACAAACAGAAGTATACTAAAACCTGTTAAAAACTTAGCACACAAGAGATACACAATGCCCAAGGGTATTGTGTCCAAGTTTTTAAAGGTTATTCAGTTCTGTTTGGTGGTAAATTCAGTATATCAATAATTGAAAAAATTTGCAACAGTTTAATACAAAAAAAACGGCGGAGTTTCTCTCCGCCGTTTTTTATCTGCCCAGCCAGCCGCCGTCGACCGCGAGCGTAAAGCCGTTTACATAATCGGAAGCAGCGGAAGCAAGAAAAACCGCCGCGCCCGCCAAATCGTCGGGCGTGCCCCACCTTCCCGCGGGGATACGCGCAAGGATGTCCGCGCTTCTTTCGCCGTCCTGCCTGAGCTGTTCGGCATTGTTGGTCGCCATATAGCCCGGGGCTATCGCGTTTACGTTTATGCCGTAGCGCGCCCATTCGTTGGCAAGCGTCATCGTAATTCCTCGGATACCCGACTTGGAAGCCGCGTACGACGGAACGCGTATGCCGCCCTGAAAGGACAGCATAGAGGCGATATTTATTATCTTGCCGCCCGAGCCCTGTTTTACGAACTGCCGCGCCGCCGCCTGCGACAGAAAGAACGCTGCTTTCAAATTGACGTTCATTACGCTGTCCCAGTCCTCTTCGGAAAATTCAAGGCTGTCGCATCTTTTGATAAGCCCCGCGTTGTTTACGAGTATATCTATCCTGCCGAACTTTTCCGTAGCTTGCTTAACTATTTTATCGACCGCGTCAAGTCCGCTTAAATCTGCGATTATATTGTAAAAGCTATCGCCGAGCATATCCTGCGTTTCGCTGCTCGGTTTGCGCGAAACGCCCGCAACAAGCGCGCCCGCTTCCGAAAAAGCCTTGCATATCCCTTGACCGAGCCCGGTATTGCTGCCCGTAACCACGGCAACCTTGCCCGACAAATTGAATAAGTCTAAAATCATATTTCCCCCATGAAAAGCTTTTCAACCTCGCGTTCGGCAACTATTTCACTGTCGCCGTAGTCGGGGTAGTCCTTTATTAATCCCGAAGATTTTTTCCAGCTGCCCGACAGGTATCTGCCGAGGAAGAACGCGCTTCTCAGCCCCCAATCGGAAACCATACCTATCCATAGCCCCATTGCGCCCAGCTGCGCGCCGACCCACTCGCAGGTTAAAAGATAGCATAGCCCCACGCGCATAAGCAGCATCGAGAACACCGACGAGCCCATAACGTACTTCATGTCCGAGTTTGCTTTGAGTACCGCCGGCATACCGAACGAAAGCGGATACGTAAAAATCTGTATAGGCAGACAGACGAGCAAGCATTGCCACGCTATATCGCGCGCCTCGGGCGAGATATTGTAAAAGTCGAGCAGCAGAGGCGACATTCCGAACGCAAATGCCACGCAAAGCGCGTTGCCGACGTAACTTATTCCGAGCATCTTTTTAACGTAATGCTTTACACAGCCCAAATCACCGGTACCAACCGCCTGACCTATTACAGTAAGCACAGACGTATTTATTCCGTTGCCGACAATCGAGCTGACGGTGTTGACGTTGTAAGCGACCGAATTCGCAGAAGTGTGATAGTTTACCAAATCGGTAACGCCGTCGACGGTTATAACCGTGTTGTACACTCCTATCGAAATAAACGAAATTACGAGAATTTTTCCCAGCTGGAAAAAGCTGTTTTCTATGCCGCTGGGAATTGCAAGCCGCAATATGCGCTTTAAAAGCTTGCCGTCGAAGCGGAATTTTTCGAAAATTTTAATGCGTACAAGGTTGCTCTTTTTGGTCATAAGCCCTAACGTGAACGCCGCGGGGAATATGCGCGCTATCAGCGTGCCCAAAGCCACCCCCGCTATGCCAAGCTTGAAAACGTAGATAAACAGCGCGTTAAAGCCCACGTTGAGTCCGAAGCTGATTATTCCCGAAATCATCGTATTCATACTTTTGCGCTGCGCCCTTAAAAGTGCCGCGCAGGTGTTGAATATGGCAACGAAGGGATACGAAGCCGAATTTATATAAAAATATATGTAAGCGTTTTGCTTGGTCGACTCGCCCGATTCGCCGAAAAGCAGACCCACTATCTGGTTGTTAAGCGCAAGGCAAAGCCCCGTAAAGAACAGTGAAACAAGCAGAGATATAACCAGTAGCTGCTTCGCGCTCTTGTTTGCGTCCTCTACCTTCCCGCCGCCTAAAAGCTGCGCGCATATTACCGCGCCGCCTACGCCGAACGCCGAAAAGAGTTGAATGATAAGGCTTGAAATCTGGTCCACGCCCGTAATTGCCGAAAGTATTTCGTCGGCTGCCGCCCCCTTCGCGTCCGAAGCCATAAGCCCGTCTATCATACCCAGCGACATCGACAACGCCGATTCGATAACTATAGGAAGTATCAGAATAAAAAGCGCTTTGCCGGTAAATAAATCGTATTTCTTTTTTGCTTTTTTCACTCTTCGCACCTCCTCTGTATGATTTCGCATAATTGTACTACACCGTACAGATAAAGGCAAGCGAATGAACGCAGTGGAAATTTAATTATTTTTATATCGATTGTCGGTACAGGTCACGCGGAAAAATTTAAATGTCGCGCTGCCGCCGAAGATTTCCGAGCGGGCGTATATTCCCATTTTCGCCCCCGTCCATGCCCCGCGCGACGCGTAAAATTTGTGAGTGAACGCGCTGCCGCCGAACGTAAATCTGTAAGTAAGTCTATGCCTTTCCTCGTACCTTGCCGATAGCTGAAAGGTGACGTAGGGCTCGTCGTAGGGCTGGCTTTGGCAAAGCGTTTCATCCGCGCCGCCACCAACCGAACCCTTGCGTATTTCAAGGTAGTTGCGTCCGTTTTTTCTGACCACGCAGATATAGGCGTAACTTTTACCGAACATTACGAAGCCCGTTTCGTCGCCGTCGTTTATTAGGTCGAGACGGCACTTCGTCTTTACCGTAAAGTTAAGGTACGGTATTTTCTGCATAAAAAGGTTGGGCATATCCCCCAGCGAATTACTCTCGTAAGGAATACAGTTCAGCCTTAACCCACGCTTCATAGAGTACCAGTCAAGCCCCTTATTTGCGGGCGTCTGCCATTTAAGCGAAAGCCTTTCACCGTCGAATCCGTCGTTGGGGTCAAGCGTAAAATCGGTAACGCAATCCACGGGAAACTCTCCCTCGGTCACGGGCTCGCCTGCAACGTCGCCGTCCGTGGCGCCGCAAAGCGGCCAACCGTCAACCCAACTTACGGGCTGCAAATGCACTACCCTGCCGTACGCGCCCATATCCTGAAAATGCACGAAAGTCCAACTCGTGCCGTCTACATCCACTAGCGCGCCCTGATGCGGTCCGTTAACGTCGCTGTCGCCCTGAGCCAAAATAACCTTACTTTCGTAAGGGCCGTATATATCCCGTGACCTTAGCGCAACCTGCCAACCCGAGGTCACCCCGCCGCACGGCGCGGTTATATAGTAATAGCCGCCGCGCTTTAAAAATTTGGGCCCCTCGATTTTGGGACAGACTGCGTGACCGTCGAACACCTTTTTATATGAATACGCACGCCGCTGCAAAAGCTCGTCCGTTTCGAAAACCGCAAGCTCGGAATTAAACCCCGCACGGCTCTTTGCGAAAGCGAATACGACGTAGCACCTTCCGTTGTCCCATATCGGGCAGGGGTCCTCGTACCCGCTGCCCGCAAGCAGCGGGCGCAGCGGCGACCATTCGCCGAACGGGTCGGCTGTTTCGGAAACGAAAATACCCTCGTCGGGGAATGGAATAAGGCAATAATATTTGCCGTCGCGGTAGCGTATGGACGGCGCCCAAGCGCCGTTGCCGTGCTTGACGTTTTCGTATCCCGCGAACGGAATTTCTTTGAAAACGTAGTTTATAAGCCGCCACTGCACAAGATTTTTAGAGTGCAGCACGGGCACCCCCGGCACATGGTTGAAGCTTGACGCAACCATAAAAAAATCGTCGCCGACGCGTATTACGTCGGGGTCGGAATAGTCCGCCTGTATAACGGGATTGGTATATTTCATAAACCGCCTCTTTCAAGTTATAGTTAAATTATAATTGCGACGCACCGTTTTGTCAAGAGTGAATAAGCACGGGGCGGCAAATTGCCGCCCCGCTCATCAAAGCCTTTTGTACATTCTTATAAGGTCGAAGCTTTCTCCGTTCACTCGCGAGTGGTCGGGTATACTTCCGCATTCAACAAAGCCCAGCCGTTCATACAGTTTGCGCGCCCGCGTGTTTTCGGAATAAACTTCCAACTCCATCTGTTCGAAGCCCGCCTTCTTCGCTTCGGCGAGCAGCCTTTCAAGCGCTATTCCGCCAAGTCCCATTCCCGTAAATTCCCGCAACAGCGCTATTCCTAGCGAAGCGCGATGCGCAGTTCTGCGCGTCGAATTTTTACCCGCAAAACTGCAGTTGCCCGCGTACTGTCCGTCGACGAACACCAAAAGCAAAAGCGTGTGCGGGTCAGAGTTGTTTTTTTCTATAAACGCTTTTTCCTGCTCGACGGTCAAATTAATCTCATCCGCGTCCGCGGCGAGAAAGGGCGTTTCGCCCGTAACCTTCTTGTACGCCTCGAGCAGCATTTCGCCGTCATCGACAGTGGCACAACGGAAAATGACCTCTTTTCCGCGATACGTTATTTTTTCTTGCTCTACAATCATTTTTCCACCTTTTCGTAACCTTTTTTCGGACGCCACGCGGTAAATATTCTGTACCTGAAAATATACAGACATACGGCTATTGCCGACGCCCCCGCCATTGCGCCGATTACGCCCCACACCGCGGGGGAAACGTCCTTCAAATCGGGGCAGCGGACGTTAATCCACATACGGTTTATTTCGGCAAGCTTATCACCGAAGTCAAGCATTACTACGCTGCGCTCTATTACGTTGGCGGGGGGATATTGCGCAAATAACTGCCTGCCCCTGTTATCCCCTTTGAAGTTTTCCGCGTCCGCGGTAAGGACGCATTCGCTTCCGAAAAAGTAGCTCAAATCGTAGTCGAGCGTGTCGTCGGTTTCGGCTCCGTAGTTCCAATCCATATACTCGAACACAGTATCTGTAGCTATCGCCGAAGTGTAGCCGATATAG